>JAGCPV010000004.1 GCA_017965475.1 Prevotella sp. | reverse complement strand
TCGTTCACCGAACGGTTGGCCAACTTGGAATCGAGTTCCACGATCTTACGCTTCTCGCGCTGCAACTTCAGGAACTCTGCGGCATTCATCGGCTCCAGACCCTGATATTTGCGTTTCTCATTGATGGCCGCCTTCATGAAGTTGGTCATCGACACACCTGGGATTTCCACAGGATACTGGAACGAGAGGAAGAGACCTTCGTGGGCACGGTCCTCCGGCTTCATCTCCAACAGATTCTTACCATTGAAATACGCCTCACCCTCCGTCACCTCATAGAGCGGATTACCCACGAGCACGGCACTCAGCGTACTCTTACCAGAGCCGTTCGGACCCATGATGGCATGCGTCTCACCATCGTTGATTACGAGATCGATGCCCTTTAATATTTCTTTGTCACCGATTTTGGCGTGTAAGTTCTTGACTTCTAACATATCTTTATCCTACAGTTCCTTCTAATGATACTGATAATAGTTTCTGAGCCTCGACGGCAAACTCCATCGGCAGTTTCTGCAACACTTCCTTGGCATAGCCATTGACAATCAGGCCAACGGCCTGCTCTGTGGGGATGCCACGCTGATTGCAATAGAACAGCTGATCCTCGGAGATCTTCGAAGTGGTAGCCTCATGCTCAAAGATGGCCGTATCGTTATGCACATCCATATAGGGGAAGGTGTGGGCACCACAGTCGGAACCCAACAACAACGAGTCACAACTCGAGTAGTTGCGGGCATTGTCAGCCGTTGCGGCAGCACGGACAAGACCACGATAGGAGTTCTGGGAGTGACCCGCAGAGATTCCCTTCGAGATGATGGTACTCTTGGTGTTCTTACCCAAATGGATCATCTTCGTACCCGTATCGGCCTCCTGGTAGTTGTTCGTTACGGCGACGCTATAGAACTCCGCCTGTGAGTTGTCACCACGCAGGACACACGAGGGATATTTCCACGTGATGGCAGAGCCTGTCTCCACCTGTGTCCAGGAAAGCTTGGAATCGACACCACGCAGGTCACCGCGCTTCGTCACGAGGTTCAGCACACCACCCTTACCGTTTTCATCGCCCGGGTACCAGTTCTGAACGGTGGAATATTTCACCTCAGCGCGGTTCATCACGATAATCTCCACGATGGCGGCATGCAACTGGTTCTCATCACGCATCGGGGCTGTACAGCCTTCGAGGTATGAGACATAGCTGTCATCATCGGCCACGATCAGCGTCCGCTCAAACTGTCCCGTGTTCCTGGCATTGATACGGAAATAGCTGCTCAGTTCCATGGGACAACGTACACCCTTGGGGATATACACAAAAGAACCGTCGCTGAAGACTGCCGAGTTCAGGGCTGCAAAGAAATTGTCACGATAAGGCACCACCGTACCCAGATACTTCTGTACAAGGTCACCATGTTCCTTGATGGCCTCACCAATGGAACAGAAAATGACACCCTTCTCGCGAAGTTTCTCCTTGAAGGTCGTCTTGACTGAGACACTATCCATAATGGCATCGACAGCCGTATTACCGCTCAGGGCCAGGCGCTCTTCGAGGGGAATACCCAACTTGTCAAAGGTTTTCTCCAGTTCTGGGTCGATCTTGCCGTCACCCTCAGGCTTCTTCGCCATGGGGTCAGCATAATAGCTGATGGCCTGATAGTCGATAGGGGGCACATGGACATGTCCCCATTTGGGTTCCGTCTTCTCCTTCCAGTAGCGGAACGCCTTCAGGCGGAACTCAAGCATCCACTCGGGCTCCCCCTTCTTAGCAGAGATGAGCCGAACGATATCCTCGTTCAGCCCTTTCTCTATGATCTCAGTATGTACGTCAGTGGTGAAGCCAAACTCGTACTTCTGTTCGGCCACCTGACGGACATACGCATTATTCTTATCTGACATTTACAACTTTTGTTCGACTTCGATCTCGGTGAAGGTCTCGATGATATCACCTACCTGGATATCGTTGAAGTTCACCAGTGAGATACCGCACTCCAAGCCCGTGGCCACCTCCTTAGCGTCATCCTTGTAACGCTTCAGGGCATCGATGGCAGCGGTGTGGATCACGATACCGTCGCGGATCACGCGGGCCTTATCCTTGTTGTGTACCTTACCATCGGTCACCAGACCACCGGCCACAGTACCCACCTTGGAGATCTTGAAGACCTGCTTCACCTCGATCTCACCAGAGATCACCTCCTTCTTCACCTTGTCGAGCATACCCTGCATGGTTTGCTTCACATCGTCGATGGCATCGTAGATGATCGAGTAGGTGTTGATCTCCACGCCCTCACGCTCAGCAGCCCGACGGGCATCGGCAGAAGGACGCACCTGGAAACCGATGATGATAGCCTCGGATGCCGAAGCCAGCATGACATCGTTCTCCGAGATCTGACCAACGGCCTTGTTGATCACGTTCACCTGAACCTTCTCGGTAGAGAGTTTGATGAACGAATCACTGAGAGCCTCGATAGATCCGTCGGTATCACCCTTCACGATGATGTTCAGTTCATGGAACTCACCCAGGGCAATACGATGCGACAACTCGTCAAGACCAAGCTTGGTGGTAGTACGCAAGCTCTGTTCGCGCTGCAGCTGGATACGCTTGTTGGCGATTTCGCGTGCCTCCTGCTCCGACTCCATCACATGGAAGGAATCACCAGCCGTCGGGGCGCCGTTCAAACCGAGGATGATAGCGGGCTCGGCAGGACCAGCCTGTTCGATGCGCTGGTTACGCTCATTGAACATCGCCTTGACCTTACCCCATGCCGTACCTGCGATCACGACGTCGCCCACCTTGAGGGTACCGTTCGACACTAGGACTGTAGAGACATAGCCACGACCCTTGTCGAGTGAAGACTCGATGATAGAACCCGTGGCCTTACGGTTAGGATTAGCCTTCAGGTCGAGCATCTCGGCCTCCAGCAGCACCTTCTCCAGCAGTTCATCGACTCCCATACCCTTCTTGGCAGAGATCTCCTGACACTGGTACTTACCACCCCACTCCTCAACGAGCAGGTTCATGTTGGCCAGGTCCTCACGGATCTTGTCGGGGTTGGCACCTGGCTTATCGATCTTGTTGATGGCGAATACCATCGGCACGTTCGCAGCCTGGGCATGGGCGATAGCCTCCTTGGTGGTAGGCATCACCGAGTCATCGGCAGCGATGATGATGATGGCAATATCCGTCACCTGGGCACCACGGGCACGCATGGCAGTGAAAGCCTCGTGACCTGGGGTGTCGAGGAAGGTGATCTGACGACCGTCCTTCAGCTTCACATTATAGGCACCGATATGCTGGGTGATTCCACCGGCCTCACCGGCAATCACGTTGGTGTTGCGGATAAAGTCGAGCAACGAGGTCTTACCATGATCGACATGACCCATCACCGTCACGATAGGAGCGCGAGAGATCAGATCGTTCTCGTCATCCTCCTCCTCAGTGATAGCGTTCTGCACTTCAGCACTGACATATTCCGTGGTGAAGCCGAACTCCTCGGCCACGATATTGATGGTCTCTGCATCCAGACGCTGGTTGATACTCACCATGATGCCAATGCTCATGCAGGTACCGATGACCTGGTTCACACCCACGTTCATCATCGTAGCCAACTCCGACACCGTCACAAACTCTGTGAGTTTCAGCACCTTGCTCTGTGCTGCCTCTGCTGCCATCTCCTCGTTCATGCGCTCTGCGACGGCATCACGCTTCTCACGACGGTACTTGGCACCTTTCTTATTCTGGTTCTTCGATGTCAGACGGGCGAGCGTCTCCTTCACCTGACGGGCCACAGCCTCATCATCGACCTCCAGCGGCTTCACAGGACGGTTCTTCTTGTTTTTCTTACCACCCTGCTGGTTGCCACCGTTATCCTGGAAGTTCTGGTTACCACCCTTGTTCTTCTTATTCTTGTTATTGCCGTTCTGGCCTTTGTCCTGGTTGGCAGCGGCTTCGATATCCACACGCTCCTTACCACCACGGATACGCTCACGCTTTTTCTTCTCACCGTTAACACCTCCATGTTGCTGGGCCTGCTTCTCCTCACGCTCCTTGCGGCGCTCCTCCTTGGACTTTTTCTTCGGACGAGTGCTCTGGTTCAGGGAGTCGAGGTCGATCTTACCGACCACGTTGAGGTTTGGCACAGCCTTCTGCTCCGTCTTCAACTTATAGACTTCGGGCTCTTCAATGACAGGTTCCACCTCAGGCTCGGATTCCTTGGGCTGTTCCACCACAGGGACTGGCTCTGGTTTAGGTTCCGGCTTGGGCTCTGGTTTGGGCTCTTCCTTCTTCACCACTTCTACAGGCTCCTCCTTGGGGACTACAGGCTCCGGCTTCTTCGGCTCCTCCTTGGGCTTGGCAGGCTTGCCCACCTGACTCAAGTCGATCTTTCCCAGAGGGGTAAAGGTCTGACGGGGTTCATCCTTCACTTCCTCCACCTCAGGCTCCGGCTTGGGTTCTTTCTTGGGTTTCTCCTTCTTCTTGGGGAAGATCATCCCTGCCTGTGTCTTCACATCCTTGTCACCTTTGAACTCCTTCACCAGGGCTTCATACTGTTCATCGGTAATCTTCGTGTTAACATTGGCATCGTCCTTGATCTCGCCCAGACTGGACTTGGTCTTCAGAAAATCAACTGCCGTCTGAAGGCCAATGTTCAGTTCCGTTAATACTTTATTTAATCTGACTCCCATTAACTCTAAATTCTTAATTCTTAACTCATAATTTTACTCAAACTCCGCACGGAGCACCTCCAGCAGATGGTCAACAGTCTCTTCCTCCAGGTCTGCCTTCTCAATCAGCATCTCACGCGGAGCATTGAGCACAGCCTTGGCGGTATCCAGACCGATCGCCTTGATAGAATCGATGACCCACTGATCAACCTCGTCAGAGAACTCATCCAGATAGATATCCTCATCAGCCTCACTCTCGCTGACCACACGGAACACATCGATGGTGTATTCTGTCAGCATGGAAGCCAGTTTGATGTTCATACCACCACGACCGATGGCCAGGCTCACCTCCTCAGGCTGCAGATAGACCTCAGCCTTGTGGTTCTCCTGATCCAACACGATGCTCGACACCTTGGCAGGGCTCAGGGCGCGCTGGATATACAGCTGCACGTTGCTGGAGTAGTTGATCACGTCGATGTTCTCATTGCAGAGCTCACGGACGATACCATGCACACGGCTACCCTTGACACCGACGCAGGCGCCTACCGGGTCGATACGCTCGTCGTAGCTCTCCACAGCCACCTTCGCACGGTCACCCGGCATACGGGCCACCTTCTTGATGGTGATCAGACCATCGTTGATTTCAGGCACCTCAGCCTCCAACAGACGCTCCAGGAACACAGGACTGGTACGGGAGAGAATGATACGGGGATTGTTGTTCTCGTTCTGCACCTCCTTGACGATGGCGCGCACGGTCTCGCCCTTGTGGTAGTTGTCGGAGGGGATCTGCTCAGCCTTCGGCAGATGGAGTTCGTTACCCTCATCGTCCATCAGCAGCACCTCACGCTTCCATATCTGATAGACCTCACCGCTGACCACAGTGTTCACCTTGTCCTTGTACTTCTGATAGAGAGAGTCGTGCTCCAGTTCGAGGCTCTTCGAAGCCAGTGTCTGACGCAGGTTCAGGATGGCGCGGCGGCCGAACTTCTGGAAGTTCACCTCCTCAGACACTTCTTCGCCCACCTCGTAGTCGGGTTCTATCTTCTGAGCCTCGCTGAGCGAAATCTCCTTGTTCTCGTCCTTGACCTCGCCGTCGGCCAC
>JAGCPV010000059.1 GCA_017965475.1 Prevotella sp. | reverse complement strand
GAGAAAAACTCGTTCTCGGCATGGATATGGAAGGTGTGAGGCTGGTGCTCCTGTGCCCGCAGTTCACCACAAAGGTATTCATCATCTACTCGAAGACAGAGTTGGTAAGTGTTTGATGTATTGTTTTTTACGCGATAGTCAATATAGTTATAAGAGATGCTGGTACCTGTGCCGAAGGGGATCTGACGGCCATAGTCAGGGAAGAGATCCAGTCCGTCGTGATGATGATGCTCCACGATAGTGAGATCACTATGCAGCACGAGCCAATGGATCAGGTTAGACAACTGGCACATGCCACCTCCGATGCCCTGCGAGGGCTGTCCCTTGGCGATGGTCAGTCCCTCCTTATAGCCCTTCCGCTTAGTGGTTCGTCCAATGAGTTTCCAGACGGAGAAGGTCTCGCCCGGATGAATGAGCAGTCCGTCGATATGCCTCACCGCCAGGGCCAGATTGGTGGCCTTGTTCTCCTGGAGTTGCATGTTCACATCACCCAGACGGCGACGGATGAGGGAGTTGTGGCGATAGACGACAACGGGCAGGGAATCCTCCGTCCGCTCCCTGGCAAAACCGGTCTTATGCAGCCTGTCCTGAAGATGACGCTTCAGGATCTCCTTCTCCATCGACAGGCGATAGGTGAACGGCGATATCTCGCAAAACAGTCTCCTTTTCATGTCCAATGTCCGTATGATGTGCAAAAATAGCACTTTTATTCTTATTATGCAAGCCGATTCGGATTTTTTTGTATATTTGCAGCGTGAAATGAATCATTGAGGACAAACAGCCATGTGCCCATGAAGGAAACCGTCTTATCTGCCATACTGCTGCTGAGCATCGCCAGTGCATCAGCCCAAAAGTTCGAAAACTATTTCGAGGACCGCACCTTGCGACTTGACTACACCTTCGCGGGGGACGAGACCCAACAACGGATATACGTTGACGAGTTCGTCAGCCTACCCCACTGGTATGGGCGCAGGGAGCATCTGTCGGAGCTCCCGCTAAAGGGTAACGGACAGATCACCGTACGTTCAAAGGCCAGCGGAAAGGTGATCTATCGTCACTCGTTCTCCAGTCTGTTCCAGGAATGGCTCGCCACCGACGAGGCCAAGCACACGCAGAGGTCGTTCGAGAACGTGTTTCTCGTACCCTTCCCCAAGGCACCCGTGGAGATCAGGGTGGAACTCTTCGACTACCACGACGAGGTGACCAGCGGGATGACCCATACCGTCGATCCGAAGGATATCCTGATCCGCAAGGCCGGCGAACGGCAGGTGACACCCTCCCTCACCCTGCAACAGGCGGCGGACACGACGCACTGCATCCATGTAGCCTACGTGGCAGAGGGCTATACGGCGGAAGAGATGGATACCTTCCTCAACGACTGCAAGACGGCGATGGAGGCACTCTTCGCCCACGAACCTTTCAAGGAGAAGCAGGACCGTTTCAACATGATCGCTGTGATGTCGCCCTCGGAGGAAAGCGGCACCAGTTGGCCTGCGAAAGGCATCTGGAGGAATACCGTGCTGGGCTCCCACTTCGACACGTTCTACAGTGACCGCTATCTGACAA
Source organism: Prevotella sp. (assembly GCA_017965475.1). GTDB lineage: Bacteria > Bacteroidota > Bacteroidia > Bacteroidales > Bacteroidaceae > Prevotella. The sequence goes on along the minus strand of JAGCPV010000059.1, from coordinate 9,697 downwards.
CCCTCCATCTGAAACGGCTGCACGACGTGTTGGCGGGCACGCCCTACGAACATATCATCATCCTTGTAAATACAGACCACTACGGTGGTGGCGGCATCTACAACTCCTACAACCTCACCTACGCCCATGGGCCGCAGTTCCGTCCTGTCGTCGTCCATGAGTTCGGCCACAGTTTCGGCGGCCTGGGCGACGAGTACCCCTACGGCAACGACGATCCGATGTATTTCCCCGACACGGAGCCCTGGGAGCCGAACCTGACGACCCAACACGACTTCAACGGCAAGTGGGAAAACCTGGTGCAGGAAGGAAAGGCCGGACTCATCGAAGGCGGAGGTTATCTGACGAAGGGTGTCTGGCGCGGCTTCGAGAACTGCCGCATGCGCACCAACGAGGAGCCAGAGTTCTGTCTGGTATGCCGTCAGGCTCTCACACGGCTCATCGATTTCTACACGGAGTAACATTTTTGAAAAAAAGTGGGCAAAAGATTTGGTCAGTTCGAAAAAAGTGTGTACCTTTGCACCCGCAAACGGAAAAATGGTTCCGTAGCTCAACTGAATAGAGCATCTGACTACGGATCAGAAGGTTGTGGGTTTGAATCCCGCCGGAATCACTAAAGAGAGAAAATCGAAAGATTTTCTCTCTTTGCTTTGTATATCCAAATATTATTTGTATCTTTGCAAAAACAATACGATAATGGAAGATTCTGCACTGAACAAATACCTGGATGAGATCGGCAAGGAAGAGTTGCTGACCAATGAACAGGAACGGGAACTCTCACAGAGGATCCTCAATGGCGACCAGCGTGCCCTGTCAAAACTCGTAGAGGCCAACCTGAAGTTCGTGGTCTCCATCGCCCGTCAGTACAAGGGCAAGGGTGTGGCGATGGAAGACCTCATCAGTGAGGGCAACATCGGACTGATGAAGGCCGCGACGAAGTTCGACGCCACGAAGGGCGTGCGCTTCGTGAACTATGCTGTCGTGCATGTGCGTCAGGCAATGGAGAAGGCCATCGACCGTGAGCTCATCGGTTCGGCTCCAGCTGGTTCCACCACCAGTGCAGAAGGATCAGCAACAGCCACCTATCCCCGTTCACTCGACGCCCCCTTGGGTCATCGCGCAAACGTCAGTCTGATCTCCGTGCTGGTGAATCAGGATGCACCACAGGCCGACGAGCGGGTTCACTCTGAGGCGATAGAAGACGCTGTGGAGTATGCCCTTGGCATGCTCGACGAGCGTGAGAGTAAGGTAGTGAATGCTTTCTTCGGCATCGATCAGGAGCGTGAGACGATGGCGGAGATTGCCGAGGACCTGAATCTGAAACGGGAACGCATCCGCCAGATCCGCGATAAGGCTGTGCGCAAACTTCGTAAGGCCTATAAGTCACGCCTTCGTGAACTGAGAAAATAAAAAAAGATCAGACGATGACGCGCGTCTTGTGGTAGTTCTCACGGAATTCGGAAGGACTACAGCCTTTGCGCTTCTTGAAGATACGATTGAAGTTGCTGAGATTATTGAAGCCGCAACTGAAGCTGATCTCAGCGATGGAGTGTGTGCTATCGACAAGCATACGACTGGCATAGCCCAGACGGAGGTCGATGATGTACTCGCTGAGGTTCCTGCCCGTATGTAGCTTGAAAAAACGGCTGAAGGCCGACGGACTCATACCTGCGATATCAGCCACCTGAGGCAGACGGATCTCGTAACGGTAGTTCTGGTCGATGTAATTCTTTACCTTCTGCACACGGCGGCTGTCGCTGGAGACCTCGACCTTGGCAAAACTGCTGGAAGCCAGAGCCCGAGCTCCCTCACACTTGGAGAGCTCATAAAGGATAGTCATGAATTGCATAAAGGCATAGAAGCCATCTTGTATGCTGCTCAGGGTATCCAGTTGTGTATAGACCTTCATGATGGCCTCCATGGGGAAACAGAGTCCCTTGCGGGCCTCGTCCATCATCTTCTTCATGGAGTTGAAGGGATTGCGGGAGAAAATGCTGTTGTCGCTGAAGTCGATATCAAACTGGACGGTCACCTCACGGATCTCATCGCTCTGACAGGTGTTCTGTTCCCAGACATGCTCCAGATCAGGACTGGTAATCAGCACCAGGTCGAACTCGCCAATCACCTCATTGGAGTCACCCACAATACGGCGCACGCCAGCGGCATGCTCCACGAAGTTCAGTTCAAAGACCTCATGATTATGGATGGGATAGGTGAATTCCTTCTTCCGACGGTCGGCGATGTAGAGCACATCCTTTCCCATCAGGGGAGAAATCTCATGGATGACCTTGCTTTCCATCTATGTCGGCTTCAGATCTTCAGTTCCTTCAGGATCTCAGACATACGCTGCATGTTCTTAATGCGCATAGGAACCAGAGGGAGTCGAAGCACGTTCTCGATGAAGCCCATCTCACTGAGCATGGCCTTCACACCTGCGGGATTACCATCTACGAAGAGCAGGGAGAACAGGTCTGTGAAGCTGTGATGGATCTTACGGGCAGGCTCGTATTCGCCACGCATCTGCAGACGGATCATCTTGGAAAACTCCTTGGGCAGAGCATTGCCGATCACACTGATGACACCTACGGCACCACAAGAGATCATCGGGAAGGTCAGCGCATCATCACCTGAGATCACGTCGAAGTCATTCGGCTTGTTCTTGATGATCTCATCGACCTGTTCCAGATTGCCACTGGCCTCCTTGATGGCCACGATGTTCTGACAGTCGCGAGCCAGACGGACGGTGGTGGCAGCCTGCATGTTGACACCCGTACGACCAGGTACATTATATAATACCACTGGTAACTTAGTGGCAGCGGCAATCGCCTTGAAATGCTGATAAAGGCCTTCCTGTGAGGGCTTGTTGTAATAGGGACACACGCTGAGGATACCATCGACACCACGGAAGTCGCCCGTCTTCAGTTCCTCAACGATAGCCGCCGTGTTATAGCCACCACAGCCCATCAGGATAGGTACACGACCCTGCACCTTATCAACGATCAGGTCTTTGATCTTCAGTTTCTCCTCTGCGGAAAGCGTCGGGGTCTCACCCGTCGTGGCGAGGATACAGAAGAAATCTGCACCATTGTCTAACTGATAATCAAGCAGGCGAAGGATAGCCTTGTAATCTACTGAGCCATCTTCACAAAATGGGGTTATCAGTGCAATACCCAGGCCCTTGAAAATATTGTGTACCATATATCTTTATCTAATTCGGGCGCAAAGTTACGAATAAAAAATAAAAAAATGCAGCGTTTTGCTGCATTTTTTTATTATTCTGCCTTGAACAGATCCTTGATGCCTCCGATGGAACCCAGGAGGTTGGTAGCCTCATAAGGCAGATAGACCGTCTTGGTCTTGTCACCCTCAGCCAGTTCCTGCATCATCTGGATATATTTCTGGGCAAGCAGGTAGTTGGCAGGATTGGTGGATTTACCTACGGCCTCAGTGATCACCTCGATGGCCTTGGCCTCAGCCTCAGCCACACGGATACGGGCCTGGGCCTGTCCCTCTGCCTCAAGGATGGCCTGCTGCTTGGCAGCCTCAGCCTTGTTGACGATAGCCGTCTTCTCACCTTCAGAAGCCAGGATCTCTGCGGCCTTCTGTCCCTCTGAGGTCAGGATCTGTGCACGTTTGTTACGCTCGGCCTGCATCTGCTTCTCCATCGCCGTCAGCACAGAGTCGGGAGGTGTGATATCCTGCAGTTCCACGCGGTTCACCTTCACACCCCACTTGTCCGTCGCATCGTCGAGCACAGCAGAGAGTTTCTTGTTAATGGTATCGCGCGAGGTCAGTGTCTCGTCGAGCTCCAGTTCACCGATGATGTTACGCAGTGTGGTCTGCGTCAGTTTCTCGATGGCATTGGGCAGGTTGTTGATCTCGTAGGTGGCCTTGAAAGGATCCACGATCTGGAAATAGAGCAGTGCGTTGATCTCCGTCTGCACGTTATCCTTGGTGATCACGTTCTGCTTGGGGAAGTCATAGACCTGTTCGCGGAGATCAATGGTCGTAGAATACATGTAACGTCCGTGATTCAGCACCACAATCGACTTGGCACGGTCGATGAACGGGATGATGATGTTGATACCCGGCTTCAGCGTGGCGTAATATTTTCCGAGGCGCTCCACGATTTTTGTTTCTGACTGGGGAATAATCACAAGTGCCATCTTGGCAAAGATCACCACCAAAACGATGATGGCAATCAGGAAATAAGTCATAATATCCATAATTTTAATGTTAATTTAAATGGTTTCTACTGTAATAATCGTGCTCTCGCGCCCTACAACACGGACGTTAGTACCTTCGGGGATATCGGTGGTCTCGTTGGTGACAGTCTTCCAGATGTCGCCGTCGATCTGCACACGGCCAAAGCCATCAGCCTTAACGGTCTCCACCACCCTGCCCTGACGGCCTAACAGCGCATCGGCATTGCTCACGCGGTTGTCCTCGCCTTTATGCAGATAGCGCTGGGCGAAGGGGCGTACCCAGAAGAGACTGATCAGCGTGAAGACGGCGAAGGTGAGCAACTGGATATAGATGCCCGCTCCCAGTGCTGCCGCGATGGCTGCGAAGAACGCTCCGATGGAAAAACAGATGATGAAAAAGTCACCAGCCGTCAACTCCAGGATCAAACAGACGACGGCAACTGCTGCCCACATCTGCCATAAGTGTTGTGCTAAATACTCAATCATAATCCTAATATTTTAATGTTTAATCTTTAACGTCTAATGTCTATAGCGTGAGCACAAAGTCATCCCAGTCTTTCGAAGAGCCTTTCTTTCCGAAGACCTTCGAATAAAGGCGACTGCGTGTGGAGGCGACACTCTCTTTAGAATGGGCCGTCAGCAGGGCGATATCCTTCGGCTGTACTCTCACTTTGATAAGCAGACTGACGTGATAGTCCTGTTCCGTCATCTTATAGAGACTGTACAGTTTCTCAGTAAAGCCTGTATAGATACTGTTCACCAGTTCTGCCAGTTCCGTCCACTCCTGATGGCCCAGACTCCGTCCATTGTTCAGGCATTGCTGCAGATGGTGGTAGATCTCTGACGAGAAGATCACCGTCTCTGCCTGCTGGCGCTTTTCGTTCTCAATCATCGCCACCTTATTATTATAATCAAGCGTGGCTTTCTTCTCCTCGAGTTCCAGACGGAGCAGGGAATTCTCGTCGCCGAGTTTCTGAAGCAGCGTCTCCAGTTCAAGGATCTTGGCCTCGTTCTGCTCAATGTTCTGCCGACTCTGGGCCTGTTGCGACTCCTGAAGGGCGCGTACCTTATCAAGACGTTCCTGCAAGGCCAGCACCTTACGACGGCTGATCTGTACTGTGACATAGAACAGCACCGTATAGACCAATATTCCTATGACCAATTCGTAAATCATAGCGCAAAGGTACGAAGAAAAAACGAATCCGCCAAAGGTTTTCGTTCGCAATAGTTTGCAAATAATTTTCCTGTTCGCAAAAGTTCGCAAAAGGCAATAATCAGGTGATTACTACGTTATATTATCTGATGAAACATCACACCACGCGATATATCATGATTCTGGCGATGCTCCTGACGAGCACTGTCATGTTGGCTGACGGCTTTACCCTGAAGGGAAAAGTGGTCGATGAGGAGGAAAACGCCCTCGAACTGGTGACCGTTTCCTGTCTGGCACAGGGAAAGGTGACGATGACGAACCTGAAGGGTGAGTTCAGTATCGACCTGCAGTCGGCAGATTCTGTAGAAGTGCGCTTCTCCATGGTAGGATATTCCCCAAGAAAACGGGTGTTCCGTCGTCCGAAGGGGAAAATGACCGTACAGATCGTGATGTACCCCATGGAGGCCCTGCAGGAGGTCACCGTGATAGAGCGCCGTCGCCAGACGGGACAGACGGAGCAGTTGGACGTGAAGGATATCCGGCAGGCGACCTCGACGACGGGCAATGCCGTAGAGGAACTGATCCAACAGCAGGCAGGTGTCAGCAGTCATAACGAACTCTCCAGTCAATATAATGTGCGTGGCGGATCCTTTGATGAGAACTCCGTCTATATCAACCAGGTGGAAGTTTATCGTCCTTTGCTTATCAGCAGCGGCAATCAGGAAGGACTCTCCATCATCAACCCCGACATGATCGAGAAGATCGGATTCTCCACAGGTGGATTCGAAGCGAAATATGGCGACAAAATGTCATCCGCCCTCGACATCACCTATCGACGTATCAAGGGCTTTGAGGCATCGGCGACGGCATCCCTCCTGGGAGCCAGTGGGTTCATTGGTGTCGGCAACAAGAAGTTCTCGATGAGTCACGGCATCCGTTACAAAACCAACCGTTACCTATTAGGGTCCCTCGAAACGACTGGAGAGTATAAGCCAAATTTTCTTGATTATCAGACATATATAAGTTACAAACCCAATAACAGATGGACGATAGATGCCATTGGATACATCTCTGAGAATCACTACAATTTCAAGCCTGAAGACAGGGAAACGAGTTTTGGTACTCTGACAGATGTCAAGTCGTTTAAGGTGTATTTCGACGGTGAGGAAAAGGATCTGTTCCGCACGTTGTTCGGTACGGCTGGCATCACCCGTCACTTCGGAGATTCAACCAGTATAAAATTCCTGACATCCGCCTTTCACTCAAAAGAAAAGGAAACCTACGATATCATGGGACAATACTGGCTCGATGACACCCAGACTCAGGAGAGTCTCGGCGTTGGCACCTATATGGAACATGCCCGCAACTATCTGACAGCAGACGTCATCAGTTTCAAACTGATAGGCACCCATAAGACCAAACACCATGACATCGAGGCAGGGGTGACCTATAAGACTGAGCACGTGAAAGAACAGTCCAAGGAATACGAGATGCGCGATTCAAGTGGGTATTCCATTCCCCACACAGCAGACCGTCTTGATCTGATCTATACGCTCACAGCCAGGAACGATGTGAAAAGCCACCGTGTAGAAGGCTATATTCAGGACACCTACCGTTTCTCAAAGGGGGATACCTATTACACACTGAACTATGGCATCCGACTAGCCAACTGGTCCTTCAACAAAGAAACCATCGTCTCGCCAAGAGCCTCCATCACCATCGTACCAGCCTTCAACAACGACTGTACCATCCGTTTTGCCACCGGCCTTTATTATCAGGCACCTTTTTATAAAGAGATGCGTGACACCATCACGGTCAATGGCGTGACCACCGCGATACTCAACGAAAAGATCAAGAGTCAACGCTCACTACAGTTCATCGGAGCCTTCGATTACCGTTTCAAAATGCTGGATCGTCCTTTCAAGTTCTCCGCGGAAGCCTACTACAAGGCTCTCTCGAATCTCATTCCCTATAACGTGCAGAACATGAAGGTGACCTACTACGGCAGGAATCTCTGTTCGGGTTATGCGGCAGGACTTGACCTGAAGCTCTACGGGGAATTCGTGCCAGGAACGGACTCCTGGTTGACATTCTCGCTGATGAGTACCCGTCAGAAGATCGATGGACAATGGGTTCCCCTGCCAACAGATCAGCGATGGGCTGTCAACCTGCATTTCACCGACTATTTCCCTGGTACCGACCGTTGGAAGATGACCCTCCGTCTGGCCTTTGCCGACGGTCTGCCATTCGGTGCCCCTCACAGAGGACTGGAAGCCCAGCAGTTCAGGGCTCCCGCCTATAAACGTGCGGATATCGGCATGAGTTATAGGGCTGTCAAGAATGGTAAGAGCATCAAGAACATCTGGTTGGGAATAGACTGTCTGAACCTGTTTGGCATCTCCAATGTCAACAGCTATTACTGGGTGACAGACGTCACCAACAGACAGTGGGCCGTACCCAATTACCTTACAGGCAGACAAATCAATGGAAAAGTGACCGTAGAGTTTTAATAATGCTTAATTATTCACTCTACCCTTCTCACTCTACGCTTTTTTTTGTACCTTTGCACATCATTTATTTAATATTCAAATTTCAAACAATATGAAGATTTCGCACATTGAGCATCTGGGCATTGCCGTCCAGAGCATTGAGGAAAGCCTGCCGTTCTTCACTGACGTGCTGGGCCTGGAGTGTTATGCAACAGAAGTAGTAGAAGACCAGAAAGTGAAGACTGCCTTCCTGAAGTGTGGCGAGGTGAAGCTGGAGCTGCTGGAGCCGACATCACCTGAGAGTACCATTCAGAAGTGGCTCGACAAGGGTAACAAGGGTGTTCACCACGTGGCATTCTGCATTGAGGATGGTGTTGCCAACGCACTGGCAGAGGTCAGCGAGAAGGGTGTCCGTCTTATCGATCAGGCTCCCCGTAAAGGTGCAGAAGGTCTCAACATCGCCTTCCTCCACCCGAAATCTACCGCTGGTATCCTCACAGAGCTCTGTGAGCACCCGGAGTAAATTGTCAAATAGTAAATTGTCAAATAGTCAAATAACACAATGAGTAAGCAATTAGAAAAGATCAAGCAACTCATCGAGAAGCGCGAACTGGCTCGTCTCGGTGGTGGTGAGAAAGCAATCCAGAAGCAGCATGAACGTGGTAAATATACAGCCCGTGAGCGTATTGACATGTTGCTCGACGAAGGTTCATTCGAGGAGTACGACATGTTCAAGGAGCACCGTTGCCATAACTTCGGCATGGAAAAGAAGCAGTTCCTTGGCGACGGTGTCGTAGCAGGTAGTGGTACTATCGAAGGCCGTCTGGTATTCGTCTTCGCTCAGGATTTCACCGTTCATGCCGGCTCTCTGTCAGAGACCATGAGTCAGAAGATCTGCAAAGTGATGGATATGGCCATGAAGATGGGTGCTCCCGTCATTGGCATCAACGACTCTGGTGGTGCCCGTATTCAGGAAGGTATCAACGCCCTGGCTGGTTATGCAGAGATCTTCGAGCGTAACATTCTCGCATCAGGTGTGATTCCCCAGATCTCAGGTATCTTCGGTCCCTGCGCCGGTGGTGCCGTCTATTCCCCAGCCCTCACCGACTTCACTCTGATGATGGAAGGTACGTCGTACATGTTCCTCACAGGTCCGAAGGTGGTGAAGACCGTCACTGGTGAGGATATCGATCAGGAGCACCTTGGTGGTGCCAGTGTCCATGCCACTAAGAGTGGTGTGACCCATTTCACTGCCAAGACAGAGGAAGAAGGTCTTCAGATGATCAAGACACTGCTCTCCTATATTCCCTCCAACAATATGGAAACGGCTCCCCGCAAGCAGTGCACAGACCCCATCAACCGTATGGAGGACAGCCTGAACGAGATTATCCCCGAGAATCCTAACGAGGCATACGATATGTATAAGGTGATTGCCGCAGTGACTGATGACGGTGAGTTCTTCGAGGTACAGCCTAAGTTCGCAAAGAATATCATCGTGGGCTTCGCCCGCTTCAACGGTCAGAGCGTAGGTATCGTGGCCAACCAGCCTTCTTGCTATGCTGGTGTGCTCGATGTGAACGCCTCTCGTAAGGGTGCTCGTTTTGTACGCTTCTGCGACGCCTTCAATATTCCTATCGTATCACTGGTTGATGTTCCGGGCTTCCTGCCTGGTACCGGTCAGGAGTACAATGCCGTCATCCTGCACGGCGCCCAGTTGCTCTATGCTTACGGTGAGGCTACCGTACCCAAGATCACCGTCACCCTGCGTAAGTCCTACGGTGGTTCTCACATCGTGATGGGTTCGAAGCAACTCCACACCGACCTGAACTACGCATGGCCCTCTGCTGAGATTG
>JAGCPV010000058.1 GCA_017965475.1 Prevotella sp. | reverse complement strand
GAAGGCAGCTGGCAGGTTGTGACGTGTCTGACCCATCTTTGAAATCTTCAGGTAGTCCCACAGCAACTGCTTGTAATCTGGATGTGCACAGTTCTCAATGATGCACTCAGCACGCTGGATGGGACCCTTGCCGCGCAGGTCGGCAATACCCTGCTCCGTCACGATGATGTTCACATCGTGCTCTGAACTGTCCTGGTGAGAGACAAACGGTACAATCGACGAGATCACACCACCCTTGGCCACTGACGGACAAGTGAAGATAGAGAGATAAGCATTGCGGATGAAGTCACCCGAACCACCGATACCATTCATCATCTTCGTACCGCTGATATGCGTGGAGTTCACGTTACCATAGAGGTCGGCCTCGATAGCGGTATTGATGGCGATGACACCTAAGCGACGGATGATCTCAGGCGAGTTGGATATCTCACTCTGGCGCAGGGTCAGGTGGTCCTTGAAGTAGTCCATGTTATCATAGACCTGCATCAGACACTCGTTAGAAACAGTCAGCGAACAAGCAGAGGCATCCTTTACACGACCATGCAGCATCATAGCCACGACACTGTCCTGCAGCACCTCAGTATAGATATTGAAGTCGGGCACGTGCTTGTCCTCACCCAGAGCACCGAGGATAGCGTTAGCCGTCGAGCCCACACCACTCTGCAGGGGCAGGAACTCCTTGGGGATACGACCCTTGTGCATCTCCTCCACGAGGAACTCAGCGGTCAGGAAACCGATCTTATCCGTCACAGGGTCGCTGTCCTTGAAAGCACGGGCCTCATCAGGGATGTTACACTCTACGACACCCACCACTTTCTCCTTGGGGATGCTCACAAACGGCTGACCAATACGGTCGCCGACATGCTCGATGGGGATCGCCTTACGGTAAGGAGGATCCAACGGCTCATACACGTCGTGGATAAACTTGGCATTGGGGTTATGGAACGAGTTGAGTTCCAGGATCACATGCTTGGCCAGACGGGCAGCCGTCGGAGAGATACCACCAGCCGCCGTCAGATAGACATGATAGTCGTTACCCACCTCTTCAATGTCGCATACCTCAAGGATAGCCCAGTCCAACGGACCATAGAAGCCATAGCGCAACTCCTGTGCCATGTGACTCAGGTGCAGATCGTTGTAGGGGATCTCACCCATGTTCACGTGCTTACGGAAATCAGGGTTCGTGGTGTAGGGCGCACGATAGAGGATGGCCTGTGCGTTTGCCAGGTCACCGTCCGTACTCTGTCCCGTGGAGGCACCTGTGAAGATAGCCACCTTAAACTCGCGTCCGGCCTCATGCTCTGCCACCGCGATCTTTGCCAACTCTTTGGTTGTTGCCTTGGCCACACCAGCAGGTGTAAAGCCACTCATGGCGATATGGTCGCCATTCTTAATCAGTGCTGCAGCCTCTGCAGCAGTCATACGTGTATAAGCCATAATCTTACTAAATTTGCAAATTTGCATGCAAAAGTACAAAAAAAGCCACACTTCACTGTGGCTTTTTTATACTTTAACATCTGGTAACGATTAATCCTACTTTTTCATCTTCACGTACCACTTGCCGTCTTCCTCCTTCTTCAGATCGACGGTTTCCTGCTTCGTACTACCATCGTCATAGGTGACCTCAAAGACCTCCTTGGCGACACCAGTCTCCTCGTTGATCTCCTCGGAGATGAACTTGTAACTCGTGATCTTCTTGGATGAGGTGGCCTTTCCACTCTCCTTGCTCTTCTGGGCCTTTTCCTCGACCATCGAAATATAGCCTTCCTTCTCTTGTTTCTTGTCCTCAGGGAAATAGACACAATCGAAATAACCACGATAGTCCTCATTCATAATGCAATCCAGAGACTTCTCTGCGACGCTACGGGGTGAACTACTGCTACAACTTGTCATGACACCTGCCAACACGCAGACCATCATTGCTAAAAATACCTTTTTCATTTGTTGAATAGTTTTATTGGTGAAACATTCTTATCGATTCCAGATCATCCGACGAATGGATATCAGACGGAAAGATGCAATCCACTCTCAGGAATGGCAGATCCACATGGTGACGCTCGCTGCAGATGATCTCATGCCCTGCAAGACGGAAGGCATAGGCAATGAGTTCCGTGCAATACATCTTTGTCGAGTCCTGATCGTCATAGTCGTGATCGAAGAGCACGCCCTTCCGATACTGCCGCAACGCCACTTCCGCAGCCCTCGCTGCTATCAGGCTATCTTTGGGCCTACAGACCTCCCCTATGATTGTGAACTCCGTGGAGAAGAAATGCTCAGGCCTGTCCATCTTCACGCGATCCTCGTCTCCATCGAAGTCCGGCTCTCCCGGTACAGCATGGACGATCATCTTCTGTCCTGCCGAATCCACCACAATGCCGATATGCGAGTATTCGCCTTTAGCATCCGCCATCAGCACGGCCCTACTGATCATGCCTCCACCCCTGCGGAACACCACATCGCCAGTCTCCAACTGGATATCCTCAGGCAGAATGCTATGGAAATCCCCAGAAGCACAACCCGCCAACATCAGGCCAACCAACAGTAAGACTCTCGTATCCATCTCAGACAGGCGCCGTTCTAAAAAGAAAAATGCGCTGATGACACCCCATGATGCCACCAGCGCAATCCCAATCACTGATTACTTTCTAAGAGACCAGACAGACCACGGCGTGTTGATCTGGCCGTCCTTGACGGTCACCTTCCTAGCGGCACTGCGAGCCCATGACGACGGCTCAGCCAGACCGTCCCCATCCATGAACACACGGAACTCACCAACATCCATGATACGATGACTGGGATCGTCGCTCTTATCCACCATCACAAACGCATAGTAGATATTACTGATACCCGAAGACGTCTTTGTTCCAGAGATCACCAGTGCCGTCTTGGTGTCAACATTATATGAATCAAGATAACTGGTACCCGTCGTATTGAAGAACACCGTAAAGTTGTCACCTTCACCACTGATATAGGAACCTGGGCTTTCCGATTCACCGATAATCGTGCCTTCCCACACCTGCTTCTCCAGAAAGTCCAGAGAGTTTCTTCTCTCGTCCTGGTTATAGAACTTGATATAGGTAGGAGCGAAGCCGTCATAGCCCGGATCGTAATTACCCGTCGTGTCATAAGTGATCTGCATCGGCGTGATCACATACACACCATCAATATTCGGAGGATTCACACCGTCATAAATAGGAATGAACTGCTCCATCCGGGCTCGAATCTCATCGGGAACAACGGTAGAGATACGCTCAATAACCTCTTCCACCTCAACACCCACGAACGAAACCACATTATCCACAAACGTATAGTTTGAACAACCGATACCCAGCTCCAGGGAGAACTCCTTGTTCTGGGTGATCTCTGCTCTCGTCTGCTCACTCAGTCCATAAACGATGAACTGAATCTGGCGGACCTCATTGATGGCCATCGTGAATTTCTCCACCTTTGCAATCTCAAGCGCTATATTGGATGCGATACCATCAGCTCTTGTCCTTGATGATATCTTCTCAAAGGCCTCCGTGGCGATCTCCACATCTGTCAGTTCGGTACCTGTCCTGTTGGCGATGCTGTAGTCAACAACCAACTGGTCATCCATCAGTTTGGTAGCACTCACATCGAACTCCAGATTCGGGTCTGGACTCTGCACGCCCTTGCTCACCACACGTCTGTCAGCCTGAATACGACCTTCCATGTCAACAGTGTTCTCTGACAGCACGCCCAACTCCTTCGGAGAGGCCTGCAGGGTCACCTTCACTGAAGAGGCCAGGACTGAGGGGTCAAAGTCTTCCACCACGGCATACACCTTCTGGCTATAGCCTGCGGCGAGGGAAACAATGATACTCCTGGCACGCTCATCACCCTGCTCCAGATAGAATCCGGGGAGGGAATAGGACGTACCGTTATTATCCACCACAGCGGTAGCCATCACCTGCATATCGTCGAAGTTCACCTTCGACTTGTTCATCAGCGTGAACTCAATCGACAGGTTATGACCCACACGCTCGCAACTGCCAATCGTTGCAGACATGTTATCTTCCAGTTTACTGACGGTAGGTTCATCCCCACCGCTACTACTGCTGCTACATGCAGACATCACACACACTGCCAGCATGGCCAGCATCAGACCCATTCCATGAGTCACTTTCTCAAATACTTTTCTCATTGTTTTAACTAATTAATAGATTATCTTTGTAATACTAATTTCAGGATTATATCATCATTGATGTTGCAAAGATAATTAATTATTTCTAAATCCAAGCGTTTTCCATGATTTTTTTTATAAAAATGTGCAAAAAGGTTACAAAGTGACAGATTACCGTGGTCATCCAAGATCACAGATACTCCATCAGCACATCCCAAGTATCGTCATCGGCCTCGCATGGTCACAGGCCATTTACTTGCTCTTCGACAAGCACATCAACCCGATAGATGCCCTGAAGGAAAGTAATGTGCCCTCTATATGGTGGGTAGCGTAGGCATCAATGCTGTCATTTACCGTAAACTCTGTAAAACAAAATAAGAAAAAGGGCAAGAAATTCTTGCCCTTTTTCTTATAGATAGTTTAATCAGTTTTTCCGACGCAGGGTGATGGGCAAATTCTTGTTCCCGCTACGTCCTGTTCCGGTGATATTGTCGGCATCGCCTTCGAGATCAAAGAACCATCGATTATTCTGTGCATCGTCACCAAAAAAGGTGATGTTACCACCGTCAGCAGGCAATGATTCTCCCGCCAACTTCATCCTGGCCGAATACTTGACGTTCAGGTAGTCTGCTCGCAGGCCATCATCACCCTTATGGATAGTCATCTCAATGGGGAATCCTGCCATCTCACCTACATATTTAGTATCGCCAATAGGAAGAGCCCCCAACAATCCTCCGACAAAATCATCGACCTCCATGTCTAATGCATCTTCAGAATCTTCTACATTCTCAGCCTCAGCCTCTTGGTTTTCATCAGCCTCCAGCGCCTGTTGTTTCTTTTCCGGCACTTCGACAGCTTTGGCGGTGAAGAGTTCCCGGCCTGCCTCCGTCAGATAGGGTTCCATTTCTGACAATGGGATCATGGCTATTCCGTAACCGTGTCCTACAGGCCATACGGCCATACAACTGTCGTTGGCAGCAGGAGTAAAATAGAAGCCGTCGCCCAAATATACAGGCATGCCATCCTGATTGTATTTCTCTACCAACGGCTCCAGCACATCTGCAGAGATATTCACCATCTCTTCCTGTTTCATCACATGACCATCGGCAAGCCGGACAACACGAAGATATGTATCTGGAGAACCATTGAAGTAGATAGCCCCAGCCGCCTCAAATACCACACAGGCTTCATTCTGGAAACCACTCTCGATAAAAATTTGGCAGGAAGGTGCAATCGGAGCCCCCGTTTCCCGATGGAACTTATCCAGATAGCCACTGAAGCGTTTGTTGTAGTCATCAATCACTTCACGTGGGGATGCGCCCTCTAAGGGTGCGCCTAATTCATCTGCCATGTGCGTCATACCAATAACCTCACAAAGCCCCTTCCTGGCATTCTGTGCCTTCTCACTGTCTCCGACAGGGATATCAACATAAGCCTGGATGTTATCTTCCACCGTGTAGGTCTCAAAAGCGATGCCCTTGCTAGTACCTATCTTTGGAATGAGCCATGCGAGCAGAGCCACCACGACCACTGCGCCAGCACCAATACCTAACACTGTCTTATTAGCGGCCGCCCACGACTTGGCTTTCTCCAGTTTCGGGGCCATGTCCTTCTGTATATTGGCCATTGACTCTTTTGCCGATGCCAGGGCTGCATCACTTTTTTCTTTTATTGCCTTCATCTGATCATCGGCCGTCGGCACAGCAGCCAGCCGCTGTTCTATCTCAGCAGCATCCGTCAATGTGTCTTCACCAGGACCGCCTTTCATAATCTTATACCAGCCAATAAATGGATAGATTAAAGCAATGACCATAAAGACCAAAGCACAGATAATCGTCACAGCAAGCACTATACCACCCACGATGCCCGCGAACTTGAAAGCACCTTCCAAAGCACCACTCTGAAGCAACAGGAACGTAATCAGACCTATCACCAAGAACGCGCCTAACGTCATCAGGGGCAATAGCATCAATCGGATATTGCAGACAGCGGCAAAGCGCAGTTTTTGGGCTCCCACCTTCGACTGGTCACTGAAGGCAGGATTCACCATCAGCACTCCAAAGGCATTCTTCATATAGAAGTATGAGACCAGAGTAGCCGCCCATATTGCAAGATTTATAATAATACCTACAAACGGAATCTTCAACAGAATACCGAAGAGCACACTCGCAGCAAAGCAGCAGATCAAAATGATGACAGCCTTACGTACCTTCTGGATGTTGAGTGCGGCGAGACTATTGCTTTGTATGGCTGCGAACTGTGACAGTCCCAGCAGATAGAATACATAACCTGCCACAACAGCAGTCTTAGCCAGTCCACCTGTCAATTTAAAACCACCTAATGCAAGCCCCAGTCCCGGGAGGAAATCCGTTGGTATAATTTTAGAAGCCATTTCGAAAAGGCTGACGCCATACGAAAGATAGTCGTAAATCGTGCTGAAGATACCAGCCACGGCTATCACTATCACACCCCAGAATATCTTCTGGGTGCTCTCTTTCCATGCAGTTGTTATATCCATAAAACGACAAAATTAATAAACTTTATTCATAATAGGTAATCTGACGGGTAGAAATGACCCCTTGACCAATGTCACGCTTAGTCCAGTTCCCATGACTATCACGTTCCAATACCTTGAATTTATTAACTCTGGGGTTACTTTCCTCATTATTGTACCAATTCACGTCCTTCACCTCTATCACTTCGTCATTCTCATCGTAAGTGTAGTAGGTTTTATAGCCATACTCCAAATCATGGTAGGCATACACCGTCCTGAGTCCCTTGTCATTATATTCGAACACCTCTTCAATGTCTCCATCTCCCATATGGATAATACGTCCCTGCTCATCACGTTTTGAGGCCCAGCCATCCCAAGGAACCCGTCCGTCACGCGTCGTCCACATACCTTTTTCATCAAAAGTATAGGTCTGCTCATAACTACCATAATTCCATACACATTCTTTTACAGGCCCACGCAGTTCAAAAGCACCTAGTTCACCTCTTACAACATCACCAACTTCTGCTGCTTCATCAGTCTGCTCAGCATCATCATTGGCGACAGTCTTCTGTTTACCACCACACGCTGTCAGCCCTACTACTAGCAGAGCCGCAGCCATCATTGTCAAAAAGATCTTTTTCATATTAATACATATTTAAAAAAACAAGTTCCTAATTTGCAAAGGATATGCTAAACATCCTTGGCTAATACTCCAAGACGAGACGTAAACCAGTTTGGGGAAAAGCGTAATCTGGATCATCAAGCCACCATCTGGTCGACACACGGCAGCCTCTAGCTTCCACGTCAAAACCGCCACCACGACGCACAGACATATCGCCATAATAGTAGTTCGTAGGATTTATCTTGGGGTACTGGCTATAGTCTTCATAACTGTCGCTACACATCTCAGTTACATTCCCACTCATATCGTAGATACCAAGTTCGTTGGCTAATTTGGTGCCAACAATATGAGTGGTATTTGAAGAATTGTCTTTATACCATGCCACATCGTCTATATAATTACTGCCAGCATACTTACATCCTCGGCTCTTGTTACCACCACGGGCGGCGAACTCCCATTCAGCCTCAGTCGGCATACGGAAATGCTCACCCGTCATCTCATTAAGCCTGTAGATAAATGATTCCGAATCATCAAAGCTGATGTAGTATGCAGGGTAGTTACTGCCAAGACCATAAGTACTGCTCCACTCCCCACCATAATAGTAATGTTGCTCACTACCTGTTACAGCCACCCATAGCCCCTGCGTCACTTCCGTTTCACCAATGTAGTAGTTACTCAGCGTGACGGAGTGGGTAGGTTTCTCCCAATAATCTGCATCACTTCCCTGTTCACTGGTAGCACCCATTGTAAACGTACCACCCTCAACGGCTATCATCTTGAACGTTACACCGCCGACAGTAAAGGTGCGATCTTGGCCAAAAGAAGGAGTAGGTGTTGCACTATCCTGCATTACCGTAAGCGTGTGGCTAATCGATGACGACTCTACGGTAATCTTCGCTGTGCGTGAAGTCGTGAAGGTGTTCTCATCCACACTCACCGTCACATTGCCGTCGCCGTTGCCAGAAGTCGGACTAATACTGCACCAACTACAGTCACTCGACACCGCCCACGACGTGTTAGAACTAATCCTAAATATCTTGCTGCCACTGCCAGAAGCGAACTCCATGGTGCTTACATCCAACGACAGGGTTTCAGCACCGCTCTGGGTGATCGTGATTGCAGGAATGCCTGCTTCCGAAATGACCAGAATTGTTGCTGTCCTTGTTTCTGGCAATGTGTTCATACTAACCCTGACTGTCGCTGTGCCATTGTTACTCCCTGACGATGGACTGACCTGACACCAGTCCGCATTGGACAATAACTTCCAAGACGTGTTAGACTTAATATTGAAAGACTTGGTGCCATTCTCTGCCGTAAATTCCATGTTATCAGTATCTAACGATATCACTAAATTCGTCTCCGAATTGCCACCATCTTGAGCTTCTTTCCTATCTTGGGTTTCTTTCGTGCAGGATACTGTCAAGAACTGAACCAACAGAGCCACAGATAATATTGTCAAAAGTTTCTTTCTCATATTAAATAGTTTTTAGTTTCAACTGCAAAGATAATAGTTTCAGCCGCAAATATACAAAATAATCCCGAAACGTCCAAACATTTCGGGATAATAATTGCCACGATGAAGTTTTTTCCTCTGAAATATTTGGTAATCCCACTTTTTTATTCTACCTTTGCACCGTAGTAATCAAAAATCGAAATATTATGTCAAACAGAAATGAAACAAAGAAGAAAGGAGAAGTGATGATCAACGAGAAGTACATACGATTTGACTGGGCCGTGAAGCGGATGCTACGCGACAAGGCAAACTTCGGCGTGCTCGAAGGTCTAATCACAGTGTTGCTGGGCGAGAAAATCACCATTGAGGAAATCCTTGAAAGTGAAGGCAATCAGGAAACGGGCGACGACAAGTACAACCGTGTTGATATCAAAGCCAAGGATTCCAAAGGGAGCATTATCATCGTAGAAGTGCAGTTGACAACGGAACTCTATTATATGGAGCGAATCCTCTATGGGGTAGCCAAAGCCATCACAGAGCACATATCCCTTGGCCAGCGCTACAGTAACGTCAAGAAGGTCTATTCCATCAACATCCTCTACTTCGACATTGGCAAGGGAGACGACTATCTCTATCACGGCACTAATTCCTTCAAGGGAGTTCACACGGGTGACACGCTTCAGATCAACGTCAAAGAGAACGATGTCATCAAGATGAAAGCACCAGAGGAGTTTTTCCCAGAGTATTATATCATACGTGTCAACGAATTCAACAAAGTGGCAACCACGCCTATTGAGGAGTGGCTTGACTACTTGAAAAACGGGCGTATCAAGGATGACACCACCACACCCGGACTGGCCGAGGCACGCGAGAAACTTCTCTATATGCAGATGAACCGTGCTGACCAGTTGGCCTACGAGCGGCATCTGGATGCATTGGCGGTACAGACCGACGCCTTTGATGCCGCCAGAATCGAAGGCCGTGTAGAAGGTCTGGAGATCGGACGTTTAGAAGGTCGAGCAGAAGGACGAGCAGAAGGACGAGCTGAGGGACGAGCAGAAGAGCGATTGTCAATTGCTAAAAAGCTGAAGGCCAATGGCTTTCCCATTGACGTGATTATCAAGAATTTCAACTTGTCACAGGAAGAGGCCAGCCAACTCTGAGTTAATTCTGCATCCTTAACTGTCCAACCACTTGGAATCGCCAATTTCATACCCGGCATCTTGACTATCGTACCTGTTTCTGCAACAGCATTAAGCCACATAAAGCATGTCCAACCAAAATCTACGTCTTTGGTTGCAAGGCATTTGACATAATTCAAGTTCCTACAGTTTCTAAACATAGATTTATAACAACCATTTACTAACATAGGCGCAGGCAGAGTTAGTGCTTTTGTCAGACCCACAAAACCCTCAAACTTTGTGGCTGGAAGCACAGGTGCCGTTGTGATGGAATCACATCCATCAAACATGGCCCTATAACAGCCCTTCTCCATAGTCACTGCTGGGAGTTCTGGAGCCATTTTAAGCCTTTTGCACATTTTAAACATTTCACTACAGCATCTCTCTGACAAGGTTGTTGCGGGTAGGACAAGGGCTTTCGATGGATGATTACACATATGGCTATTATCGACAAATAAACCTCGAAAAGCATATTTCCCTTTTTCCGTATCAAACGATTTCAGTGTTGGGTATTCAGTTGCATTTATCAAACTCATCACATTGCCATAGACATAACAATCCACATAAAAACTAAATCAAGATTCTCTGACGAACTACCACATGCCGTCAGCCATCATTGTCAAAAAGATCTTTTTCATATTAGTACATATTTAGAAATTCAGTTATAGTTTAAAGGATATGGGTACAGTGTAACTCACCCGTACAGGCTTGCCGTCTTTCATACCAGGCTGCCATTTGGGCATAGACTTTACAACACGAAGGGCCTCCTTATCAAGCGAAGGATCCACAGACTTCACAATTTTACATTCGTTTATTAAACCGTCTTTCTCAACAACAAACTTCACCATCACACGGCCCTGAATATTATTCACTCGTGCCAGATCAGGATAGTGTACGTTTTGGCTAAGAAAATCTACAAGGCCACTCACTCCACCAGGGAAGGCCGGCATCTGGTCAACCGTTTCATATACTACTTCATTATTATTCGCATTTACCTGTTGAGATCGTCCACCGTTGGCGGACATCGGCAATCCATAGGTAATTGCACGAGTGATTGTGAAAGAAATTCTACGAGGGTCTTTACCGCTCTGTGAATAGACTACAACTTTTGTCCAGTTTCCTTTATCATCATAGGTATAGGTAAAGGTATAGGTTTCAGAGTAGTTTTGGCTACGTCTCTGCCACTTGCTGTTACAATCCCAGTTGACTTTAACGGCCTTGCTAATATCACCATGCTCATTATAGGTCAGCGTGCTCGACTCCTCACAATAAAAGACCTCGTCCATTCCGTCCATTGTATAATACTTAAGAGAAGTCAGACGACCAGTAGCATCATAAGTATAGGTAACTGGCTTGGCAGTTCCTTCCTGCATCTTTGTCAACTGTCCGTTCTTATAGGTCAACGCCATACCAAGCCAACCTTTTCCAGAGACCAAGTTCCCGTTGACATCATAGTCAAATGTCCAATTTACGCCATCTCCAAAAGTAAACTCTTTCCATCCATTTCCCTCTTTGGAGTAGGCCCGGTATTCTTCCTTGACGATATTCCCCTTTTGGTCTCGTATCATCTTATGAACATGAGACTGAAGTTTGAGGCCATCCCTGTTTTCTGTCTCTTTCAATTCCGCATATTCTTTCAGGATTCCATGGTCATCATACTCATATTGAATGACAGTAGGACGCAACTTCACTTTCGGATCAAAGCTGCGATTCAATTTGACGACTTTAGCGATATTACCCTTTTCATTATAATAAGTAGTATCTGTCTGACTCTCGGCATAGCCGCGTCCTGACTTGTCTGTAATAACAGTAACGATTTTAACCACATCACCCTTCAAGTTTCCACGTTCCTTGTCTGTCTTGAGCGGCTCGTAACGCCAATCATAATGGGAATAGCCTGTATCTGTAAAGACATGAAGAAAGAAAACATGGGAATTCTGTGTCATCACAGGCATGGCAATGCCGAGCATCATCGCTACGGTCAAAAACAATCGATTCTGTTTCATATCAGTAAATATTTAAAAGTTTTAGTTCTTGATGACAAAGATACATATTATTCCTGAAACCACCAAGCATATCAGGTAAAAAAATAGTCCTCACATTAAACAAATAGTGGTTTTCCGCCATGGTGCTTGAGTGATTACGCGCGTGCGCGTAATAGTTGTCTTAAGCAAAAAACAACCTACCTATCCTGCCTATCCTACACCCAGACATTTTCAAGTTAGGTGTAGGATGAGCAGGATGAGCAGGATAAAAAGTGGATGTAACAACTATATATACGCGCGCATATAGGACTGATTATTTGACTGGGTTGGGTGTTGGTTCCAGTGTAGAGGTGACCTATGGAGTTGCAGAGGTGACCTTCACGCTGCTAAAGGTGACCTCCAGACCCGTAGAGGTCAACTATAGAAAAGTCCCAATGGCTGGGACAAATGCCAGGTCCATGACTGGCCCAAATGCGGATGTCTTTCTGGCACAGGGGGATTGTCCATGGATCCCCCTGTGCCACTTTTCATATTTCTATAGACTGAGTTTTGCGGTCATGTCGCCCACCTTAACGATATAGATGCCATGGGTGTTCATGTAGATGGTTGTGCGGCCGCCATCGGCGGTCATCTGTTTCAGCAAGGTACCGTTGGTGGAATAGACGGAGATGACCTCACCATAGGGTGCTTCATTAATAATGATGTTACCATTGTTGTCACCCGATACTCGCACATCACTGGCTCTTGCACCTCTGATACCACTACCATCTTCTACAAACACGATGGAAAGGACACCGTTGCTGGTCATGGCTGGTGTGATGTAGTTATTGCCCACTAATTGGTCTGTCACATCCTCATTGTTGAATGTCACAGAATGGATAACCCAACCAGATTCCGGAAGAATGTCATAGCTATACCGCTCACCCACATTGGCAAGCATCTTAACAGCACCCTGCGTAGCCTGGCGGACGGTCAGATAAACCTGATCTTCGTATGCCTTCACTGCCGAAAACTGTTTCCAAATATCAGCATTCCTATATGCATCTACGGATTGTGACGGCACATAGATTGTAGCATCATAACTTGAAAAGCCATCATCTACCAATGAAGGAACTTGTGGATTCAAAATTGTGATTGACTTCAGTTGTTTACAATCACCGCCGAACGTTCGCATACCTATAGACGTTATACCAGCACCCAATATAACCTTCTCCAGTCTTGAACAATCCGTAAACACGTGATAACTGATTTCCTGCACGCCATCTCCAATTTTTGCGGAGACCAGATTGCTACAACGTTGGAAGGCATTACCTCCAATAGTAAGTACGGAATTTGGAATATCAACCGCTTTGAGGGCTGTACAACCACAAAACTCACCATCGCCAACTACCGTGACACCATCATGAAATTTGATGGTCTTCAGATTTGTACAGTCACGGAAGTTATAACCACCAGATTTCCTGAGGTTTGCGCTTAAGGTGACTTCCGTCAGGCTCGTGCAGCCTTGAAAAGCTTCACCACCCAGTTCCTTGATATTATCATTCCAATTGACACTTGTCAGGTTGGTACAATTCTTAAAAGCACGACCTCCAATGACATCTATGTTTTCGCCAAGTATCACTTCTTTCAGGCCTTCACATGCCTCAAATCCATTTCCTTCAATTGCTGTCACGATATATGTTTTGCCATCGTTTGTCACCGTAGCAGGAATAGTGACGGTACCACTATACTTGACCTCTCCACTAGTTACCCACGCAACATTGTTCGAATTGTCTGGGATATAGTAATATATTCCATTAGACTCAAAATGATAATAATATGCTTTGGCACTGATAGTAACAAAGGCCACCAAGGCCAACAGAATAATCTTTTTCATATCGTTTTCCTATTTATAATAATGTCCTCATGATCTGAAACCATATTCACTTGCCACAAACAGGGCGGATATAGAGGCCCTCAAAACGGGAGGTATTGTTAATATAATCAAGCCGCCAGACATCTACGTTGTGACAGAAATACAATGTCTTTGCGAACCTCTTTCTCGACTCACCCAGTGTCTGGGCATCTTCTCTCATTCCAGTCCAATACATTCCATCCTTATAGTCTTCTGAAAAGTTGGTATAGGGTATGAAGATACTCTTGCCGTTAGGGCCGGTAAACTTCCACCCGTTTTCCATATCAACGACCTTGCACTTCTCAAACAGTTCTAGCACTTCCTTTTCCGTTGGCAGACGCCATTTCCCGCCACAGATCTCATGGGCAGCATCGTACTGGGTTCCGCAGATATTTAGTCCTATTTCCTTACAATCCTCCTTTGTGTTGGGAGCACGGTAGATATAGTTCTCAAAGGTATAAGAAGATTTGGGCTTCACTTCACCCCATGCGAAACGATCACCTAGTTCCTCAGGCTTCTCTGCGCCGATATTCACTGATGCCCATTTAACAGACAAGCCAAGATTAACAGCCATGGCATCGTATTTCTGCTGTGCAAGTTGCTGAGCAAGCAGATCCTCATGATAGGTGATGGTACGGGTCTCTACGTTCCCGTTCTGCGTCTTGCGCTTGGTCCAATTTCCCTGACCGTCGCGCTCCAGAATGGTAAAACTGGCGGTATTCTTTCCAGAACCATACATGTCACCATAACTAAATACCTCCTTCGTGCACTCACCTTTACTATTATAAGAATAGGTGACGATATCTCGACCGTCCATATAAATGGTAACCTCCTTAATCACCAGGCCATTGGCATTGTAGGTGAAAAGTTTACCAGACTCCACATCATCTCCCATCTGAATCATGCGGCTCTTGGCGTCGCGTTTCACCTTGCCATAGTTGTCCCACGGGTTTCTTCCATCTTCAGATATCCACATACCTTTTTTGTCGAAACCGAGTTTACGGGTCTGATCCTTAGTCGTCCAGACGCACTCTTTCACAGGGCCTCGTAGGGCAAACAAGCCAAGTTCTCCCTGAGCAGTGAAGTTGATAGTGGTTGTGGTTGTTCCACTCTTTTTCGTTGTTGTTGCACGCTTGGCCGGAGCCTTCCTCTGCTGTGCCATTGTAGGCATAGCAATGCCGAGCATTATTGCTGCGGTCAAAAGTAATAGAATTCGTTTCATATCAGTTAATATTTGAAAAGTTTTAGTTCCCGAATACAAAGATATAAATTATTCCTGAAACCTCCAAACATATCAGGTATAAATTATGTCTTTACATTACACAAATGGCGGTTTTCCGCTATTATTTAGCCCCAATAGACCAGACAACCTACATCCAAAATAAAAAAAAGATTTGAAATGCTTATATATACGGGAAATGTATTATCTTTGCATCGGAACACTCACATTTCTTGCAAATAATGTGAGTAAAACAGGAACAATAGCATCTATTCTCAGATTTATGTGAAAATTGGCGTCATACATAAACTATTGGCAGGTCAGATGAAACTCTACACAAAACATATCGCTATGCTGCTATTGCTGCTGCTCACCGCCACACAGGCGATGGGGAGAACAGACAGTCTGCTGTGGGTAGAGATCAAGCAGACGAGCATGATCTACCAACAGGGGCTGTGCGACTCGACGCTGTCACAGGCACGGCGGCTGTTAGTAAGGGCAGAAGAACTGGATGACGCTCTGGCGCAGGCCCAACTTCACAATCTTATGGCCTTCTGCTTCTGGGATCAGGGTGACCAGCATACTGCGGCTAAGGAGATGCAACGGTGCGTGACTATCGGAGAGGCGAACAATTTCATTGGGAAGACCGTCAAAAGCCGCCACGACCTCTACATAACGACCATGTTGTCTGCCTACTCGCTGCTGTCAGCATATTACAAGGATCACCATCAGCTTGAGAGAGCCGCCGACTATGCCAAGAGGGGCATGGAATGGATACCCATCTGCCAACGGGCCAGCCTGCGGGTGAATTCCTTGAGCAGCTTCTCGGAGGTGCTCATGGCACATAAGGACTATAACCTCATCTATGAGCCAATGAGACAGGGGGCGATGGACGCATTGGGACTGAAACAGGTGGATATAGCCATGATGATGATTACGTACCTTATTAATATAGAGTACGGCGTGATGCATCGCAAGCCCGAGGACATCCTATGGATCAAACTGGGAGAAAAGATACTACCAGATGTCAAGACGGAGACCGCCAAGATAACCTTCCTCGCTACCACGAAACTGACCTTGCCACAAGATGAAGGCACCGATGAGGTCACACGACTGCCAGAAGTCCGGGACACCACTAATGCCAACGCTCCAGACATCGCAAAGACAGACTCTATTCAGACCCGAATAGAATATATTCAGTTACGCAACGAGCGTATCGGCATCGTCGGCAGCATTCTCGCACTGGCGCTTTTGGTATTCGTCCTATACATCCTATGGCAGCGATACCAACACAGGAAAGCGACCCAAAAGGCAGAGCAACAGATGGAGGAACGATACATCGAAGGACAGGAGAATGAACGTACCCGTCTGGCCAAAGAACTGCACGATGGTATCAGCAACCAGTTACTGGCAGTTGAGATGAAACTGAATGAAGAAGGATTGACACCTGAGACCATGAAACTGCTCAATGAGAGCCGCGAACAAGTACGACGGGTGTCCCATGAACTGATTCCACCAGAATTTGAACATGCAACACTTAACGAGGTCATCAGGAACTACGCAGACAGTATTAATGGCATCCACCAGTGCGAGATAACCTATATGCAGACACCACCAGATGCAGACTGGACGGAAATACCTCCGACAAAGGCACTGGAGGTTTACCGTATCATACAGGAGGCTATCGGCAACGCACTCAAGCACGCCGGCGCCACATCCGTCTCCATCGGCATGCACTTAGACGAAGAAAAGTTGAAAGTCCTCATCAGTGACAACGGCACATGGAAGGACGACAGCAAACCAGCGGGCATCGGCACCCGTACCCTCAACCAACGGGCCTCTTTCATCAATGGGAAAATCGAACTGTTCCAGCACCAGTTTGGAAGCACAGTACAATTGACGGTTAACCGTCAGAATCTGCAAAAGAATGTTTAATCCGAAATGACAAATATGCAAAATCACGGATTTCCGTCATTGCATGTTCCGTTTTTTCTGTTATTTTTGCCCCCAGAAACGAAAAAAAGGCTCACGAATGAGTGGAATTCGCACAGAAAACCGTAAATTTGCACCGTTGTTCTCCGGAATAACTGACATTTTGATGGAAGCGTATTCAGCTTATTTCCAAGTTGACGAATCTCGACACTCACCAACGAAATCAGGAATAAAGCCAAACGCTCTCCCCAAGTATTGGATGTATATCACATACATTCCACCTTTGGGGCGTGAGCCGTTCTCTTATCTGATTTCGGGCTGTCGAGAGCCTGTCAACTGGGTGAGCAGGGCAAATAGTACTCACGCCTTTTTTGATGGCAAAAATATATTAGGACATGACATCTATTAATAACTACAAGTTCGAGGGTCTGTCAGTGGCCATCATCGATGACCATGAACTGGTGCTGGAAGGATTCCGTAGCTTTCTGGTAAGGCACAGCATCACTGACGTGGAGGCTTTCAGCAAAGCACAGCCCCTGCTCGACAGAATAGCCTCACATCCGTTCAGCGTCTATATTGTTGATGTGGAACTGTCCGACATCGAGATCACAGAACTGATAGACCGGATCAGGGACTTGCAGCCCGAAGCAAAAATCATTATCAACACCATGCACGAGGAGATGTGGGTTGTCAATAAGATGACAGAGAAAAAGGTCGATGGCGTGATGTATAAGTCGGGGGGACTCGACCAGTTGTTGGAGGCCATTGCCGCCGTCACCAGCGGTCATCAGTATTTCTGCAAGAAATTCCAGAGATCACAAAGAAACTTACAAGTTCAGAACCAGACTATCTCTGACCGCGAATTAGAAGTACTAATATACATTGCCAAAGGCTATTCCACCAAAGAGATTGCCACCAGCCTGTTCATCTCCGAAAACACGGTGGAGAACCATAGGAAAAGTCTGTTCCGAAAACTACAGGCGCACAACATGGCCGACCTGATCATCAAGGCCATCGCCAATGGCTATATCAACCCTGAAGAGATCGCAAATAATCTATAGATACTCCATCAGCACATCCCAGACGGCGATGATGTGGCAGACGGAGCCTGCCAGGACGAAGAAATGGAATACCGAGTGCATGTACTTCGTCTTGTTGAAGGAATAGAACACGGCTCCCGTGATGTAACAGACACCCTCAGCGATGAGCCAGATGACGGCAGCCGCCGACACACTGTCCAACAACGGTTTGAAGGCCACGAGTACACTTAGTCCCATGCCCACGAAACAGAACGTCTCCAGATTCGAGTGCTCCTTCAGTCGGATGAAGCTGGTGATGGTGCCCGCGATCGCACAAGCCCATACAAATATAAAAAGGCTCCAGCCCCAGTAGCCCTGACTCCGCAGTGCCACGAGCGTCAGGGGTGAGTACGATCCGGCGATATGCCAGTAGATGGCGGCATGATCCCAGCGCCTGAGCCGCTCCTTCCACTTCGAGTGGTGCTTCATCGAGTGATAGAGCGTCGAGGCCACATACGAGCCGAGCATACCGAAAAGATAGAGGATGACGCCTATCCGCGCCCAGTCGTTGTCAGCCTGAAAGCACCAGATCAGGAAGATGATGCCAAACACCACCCCAAGCAGAATGCCACCTCCATGGGAAGCGGCATTCCAGATCTCCTCCCTCTTTGTATATTTAATCATATCGTCTCGAATGGCATCTCGAACACGAAGCTCGTACCATCCTCGTATGTCGTATCCAAATAGACCTTACCGTTCAGCAACCTGGCGATCTCCTTGCAGATGGACAGTCCGACACCCAGTCCTTCCGACTTGCTGTCAGCCTTGCGGAAAGGTCTGAACAACAAATCCAACTGGTTGTGGGCGATACCCTCACCCGTATCATCGACACGCAACTGGAGCATCTCACGACCACCGTCCGTTTCGTTGAACGTCTTCACCTTCAGGGTAACAGAGCCGGTGAACGTATGCTGACAGGCATTCGTCAGCAAGTTACGCAACAACTGCTCCAACCGTTTGCCATCTGTATATATATAGGTATCCTTCAACGCTATCGGGTACTCATGGGCCAACTTCACACCCTGCAGCACCTCGGATCTCACGGCATCACGCGCCTTGCAACAGATCTCCATCAGACTCACCACCGTCTTGTGTAGCGGCAGACAGCCCTTCTGCATCTTCGAGAGGTCGAGGATATCGTCCATCACCGTGAGCAGACGGTCTGCATTCTTGTGGATATGATCCTTCAACATCAGTTTCTCCTCCTCTTCCATGTGAAGGCCGGAAACACCGTTCAGGATGTCGTTAAAGCCAATGACAGCGTTCAAGGGGGTACGGATCTCATGGCTCACGTTATCAAGGAAGATCTCTTCAAGATCTTTCTCTCTCGACGGAGCACACTGCTGCGTAACATCCTTCAAACGATAGACATAGCCGGAAATCTTACCTTTTTCATCAGTACTAGGAGCCACAAACGACTCTATGACCTTATCTTTATATCCTGTCAGGAGCATCCTGTCAGTCTTTCCTTCTTTGATCACCTTATGTAATTGTCCGTCATCGATCAGATAGGAACTTTTCAGTTTACGGAACTCCTCATTGCATGAGGTCAGCTGGCCGTCTTTGTTATAAATACCAACACCGATCTGCAGACCTGAGAATGCCAAGTCTAGTATCTGTTCACTCATCATGTGCAACATGGTTTCTATGCATACTTATAGTTTATGGTGGTGCAAAGAAACAACTTTTATCCGACATACGCAAATTTTTTCGCACATTTTTTGCACTTTTGCGCAATAATGGTGAATTTTACACTAATTCTCTGGACAAACAAAACCGAATTAACATTAAGAAAGGCTCATTACGTCATTTAATTTACCCTGTGGCGGATGAATATCAGGAGCAGGAAGAGCGCCAAGATGCCAAATGCGAGGGAAATCAGCGCACTCTTCGTGAAGCCTGCCACAAGGAATGTGAGGAACGACACGGAGGCTGCCGTCAGTGCGTAAGGCAGCTGGGTGGTGACGTGGTTCAGGTGCTCACACTGTGCACCCGCCGACGACATGATGGTGGTGTCGGAGATGGGCGAGCAATGGTCACCACACACGGCACCAGCCATACAGGCTGAGATGGAGATGATCATCAGCTGCGGATCGACCTCCTGGAAACAGGACACCACGATGGGTATGAGTATGCCGAAGGTGCCCCACGACGTGCCCGAGGCAAAGGCCAGTCCGACGGCGACGAGGAAGATGATGGCAGGCAGGAAGCCCATGAGTCCGCCTGCGGAGTGCTCCACCAGACCGGCGACGTAGGTGGCGGCTCCCAGACTGTCGGTCATGCTCTTCAGCGTCCATGCGAATGTCAGGATGAGCATAGCGGGCACCATCTGCTTGAAACCGTCGGGCAGACAGTCCATGCACTCACCGAACGACAGTGACTGTCGCACCAGATAATAGGCGATGGTGATGAGGAGTGCTACGGACGAGCCCATCACCAGACCCACCGAGGCGTCGCTGGCAGCAAAGGCCTCGATGAAGCTCTTCTCCTCGAAGAAGCCACCTGTGTAGATCATGCCGATGACACTCCCGATGATGAGGAAGACGACGGGGACGACCAGATCCGACACGCGGCCTGTCTTCTCCTTCTTCGGGCTCTCCTCAACGGTCTGCTGGCGCCTGCCTGTCGTGAAGAGGTCGCCCTTGCGGGCATTGTTCTCATGCAGCAGCATGGGGCCGTAGTCCAGTTTCAGGCAGATGATGAAGATCATCATCAACAAGGTCAGCAGGGCATAGAAGTTAAATGGGATGGACTGAATGAAGATACTGATGCCATTCTCTCCCTTGACGAATCCCGACACCGCCGCAGCCCACGACGAGATGGGGGCAATAATGCAGATGGGGGCCGCTGTCGAGTCGATCAGGTAAGCCAGCTTGGCACGACTGATCTTGTGCTTATCGGTGACAGGCCGCATGACGGAGCCTACGGTCAGGCAATTGAAATAGTCATCGATGAAGATCACACAGCCCAGCAGCATGGTTGACAACTGCGCCCCGGCACGACCCTTAATGCGGTTGGAGGCCCATGCGCCGAAAGCTGCCGAGCCGCCCGCACGGTTCATCAGTTGCACCATCGTGCCCAGAATGACGAGGAAGACGAGTATGCCTACGTTCCACTTGTCGGCCAGCACGGTCATGATACCGTTCGGGAAGAGCTGGTTGAGTCCTCCCACAGGATTGAAATCCGCATTGAGTAGGGCACCCGTCAGTATGCCGAGGAACAGCGAACTATACACCTCTTTAGTGATCAGTGCCAGCGAGATGGCGATGAGGGGTGGTGTCAGGGCCCATATCGTATTCTTCACGGGCATGTGGTTGATGCCCACGGCATAACCCAGCCATCCCAGGAACAGGACCACTGCGATCAGCGACAAGAATGTTGCCTTTTGGGGCATTCCCGGCTTTACGGATTCTAGTTTCGATTCTAGCTTCATCTTCTGTCTTCAATGTTCAATGAAAAGGATACACGCTCACTCCCACGCTCAGGGCACGGTTCTGGTAAAGTCCGGCCTGCTGCAACCAGTAGCCTGTAGCGTAGCCACCCAGATCGTGGAATTCGGCAAAGACGTTGCACTTCCTGCCCAACTGTTTGTTAGCCTTGACAGTGGCGAAGAGATGGGCATGGTGATCCTCGATCGTGCGACGGCTGATGTAGAGCAGCGTCGAGGACAGGCGGAAGCCATGGGAAAGGTTCAAGACCGGGGCAAACTTCAGCGTGACAAAGTTGTCGTGGTCGGAGGCGGTGTCAGGGCCGGAATCCAAATGCTGGTAATAGTAGTTGGCCCCCAGCGTCAGTTCCCAGGGTCCGGTCTTCCAATAGACGATGTTCCTGATGCCCAGCTCCTGGTAGTTGGGCGTGGGCAGGTCGCTGTACCAGTCACATTCCACGCTGCCGTGATAGAAAAAGTTCTTCTGCTGGTAGGAGTAACGCACCACACCCTGATGGGCGAGGTTGGTCCTGTAGTTGCCAGCATCGTATCTCAGGACTGTCGTTGGTGCAGTCTCATCGATCAGGAAATCACTCACCTCGGGGATGAAGAAGCGACGGGCGAACTGCGCCTGGAAGAAGCTGCGCCCTGCCTTATAGCCCACGCTGGCCAGGTAGCAGTGGTTGTTGCGCTCATGCGTCCACACGCTTTGGTCTTCCGAGTCGTACAGGCGGTTCCAGAAGTTCATCATGCGGTAGCGGTCGCCGAGCGTGAGCACCCAGGGGCCGTGGGTATAGTCAAGCTGTGCGTAGAAGTCGGTCACCAGGTACTGTTCGCGGTTCCGGCCGATATGCCAGGTGTTCTCATAATCCATCTCAGTGCCGATCATCAGCCAGAGGTCTGGGGTGAAGACGGGGGTGTTGAATTCGACAAATCCGTAGGGATAGCTGTCACCCATCTTGTCGCCGTCGTTAGAGGATCTGGTGTAGTCGCTGCCAACCTCGGCAAAGAGGATGGCATCGTTGTTGAAGGTGTGGGAGTAGGAGAACACGAGGTCTATATAACGGTTGTAGGAAGGATGGACAGCAATCAGGTCAGGGTCGAAGATCTTCTGTTTACTGTTATCAAACTCCTGGAAAGCCTTGATGAGGAGCCTGTCGTTCTTGCTGATCTTCCAGTCCAGGCTGAGGTGCAGGTTCTCGGCCAGCCCACGGTCTGTCATACGGTTCACATCGGTGGGACATACCTTGCCGTAGGAGGTACGGGCCATGGCATAGCCCTGCACCGTGAGCTTCTCGCTCCTGTCGGTGACATCGGCGTAGAGCATGCCATTGCCGTAGGTGCTGCCCGCCGCAGCCACCTTACCGTCGGTCTTCACGTCTTCGCGATAGTAGATGTCTATCACACCCTTCGTGCCGCCCACGGCCTTTGCCACAGAGGTGTTGCTGCAAATCTGGATATGGTCTATCTCGCAGGCCTTCACATTGGCCAAGAAAGACTCGACATCTATGATAAAGTCAATGTTGTCGATACGCAACCTATAATTCTGGTCAATCTTCTTGCCATTGATGGACAGGAATTCGGGACAGGTGTTCAACACGTCGAGCAAGGTCATCTCGCTGTCGGGATTCATCTTATCCACATGAATCACGTAGCGGTCGCCCTGATATTCGATGATATCATCGTCGTACTGAGCGTGGGCAACGACGCCACCCACGCTCAGCACGAACAGAAGAAGACATCCTCTCAGGTATTGTCTCATGTTACTTCTTCCCATCTCTCAGGCCAGTCTCGTCTGCATGCTATTCCAGTGGTATCTCCGGGTGTTGCACGGCCAAAGGCAGGTCTTTCTGCGAGAGGTAGAACATGTAGAGGATGACGTCTTTTTTGCCTCGGTTCTCGCCGTGGTGGATGGTGTTCACCATCTCTACGACAGCCTCACCCTCATGGACCACCTTCTCCTTGCCGTCCTGTCCGATGATGGTCAGTTCACCCTGCACCAGTATGCCGTAGTTCATCACGGGATGATGGTGCCAGCCCAGTTTCTTTCCTGCGGGGAACACATACTTCACGGCCACCAGTTCGGGACGTCCCTGCAGATAGTCGGGCAGTTCCACGCCGTCCCAACTCTGGTTGGTGCGGATCAGTTCGGAGGATTGCACCTGAGCCTGCTGGGCAGACTTGCAGGAGGTCATCACACTTGCGCCGCAAATGAGGGTGGCGGCGAGCACCCAATTCATCATCTTTTTCATCATTGTTTTATTATATTTGTTTGTTATTGTTCAGGATCTTGTCCCTGCACAGGTAGAACATCAGGAACGGCGTTACAAAGCCGATGATGCTGCCCACGCACACATCCGACAGGAAGTGTTGGGACAGATAGACGCGTGAGTATGCGCCCATTGTTGCAAGGACCAACAGCAACAACAACGACATATCAAACAGGATCCGGGTTCCAATGTTGCGCGACTGATCCATCCGACTATAGTGATATGCCAGAAAGATCGTACAGCAGGTACAAAACATGAAGAACGTAGAGGCGTGTCCCGAGGGGAAAGAATTACTGTGATACATCGTCACGCCCTGCACCAGAGGCAAAACCAGATCCTGGTAATTTTCGAACACACTGACAGGACGGTCGGTACTGATGATGTGTTTCAGTATCTGTAGTATGGCACCGCCCGTCAACTCACACATGGCAAAGAAGATCGTGATCTTGATTTTTTTCCACAGCAGGGGGAGCAGTGCCAGCGCATACAATGGCCATTCTGCCAACAAACTATAATACTTAAAGAAAGTATCTTGGATGCTTGAATGATGGCAGTTCAACAGCATATGAAGCTCAGGCTTCGGATACACATACATCAATCCGAGTATTACCATGAGCAACACAACATATGCGATAACATAGAAGTAAACCGTACGGATAAATACTTGCTTACTTATCATTTCTTCAATGCAGAAGTTTAATTTATTTTCTTATTCAGGGTAATATATTATTTGCTTGCAGACAAAGTTATGAAAAAACTCTCAAGAGTGACGGCATCGCCTTTCCAACTATTCAATGAGTTCAAAATGTTGGTAGTCCTTGCGCGTGGTCCAATCGCCACCCCAGTCGAAGCCGGCCTCGGTGAAGAGCTTGAAGCAGAGGTCGTCGTGGTCTATCTTGTAGGGAAAGTCCCAGTCGCGGTTGCAATATGCCTCAGCCGTGGCGGGCTGGATGAAGAGCGTACCATCCTCGCGAACCTTATAATATGGGTTATACAGCGTGTTGATGTCGATGGCCAGTCCACGGGCGTGCTTCGACAGATTGGTGGAGCCAGCGATATTGCGGTAGCAGAAGCACGACGAGTTGTTGTCGCGCATCTGTGTCTCATCATCAGCGTCATAGACATCTGGCAACAGCATGCGCTGGATGGGGTACTTCGCATCGAAGAGCTGGCGCAGGATACCTGCCACACAGTCGGCTATCTGCTTGTTGCACACCATCTCGCCAATGTGCATCTTGTTATCGTAATCCCAGTGCAGGGCTCGGACATGGCGCAGGTCGTCACGGCCGATATAGGGGTTCTCCTTGTAGGTCTTGCCCTGCATGCGCTGCCATACGCCGTCGGGGATGGGGTCTGCAGCGAAGCACTTGTCAATGCCCCCGTAGGCCGTAACGGCCTCGGCGCTGACGGTCTTTCCAGCCTGCCACTCCGTAAGCGGCGTCGTGTCTGGTGTCGCGTTATTGTCGCTGTTGCTGCACGACGTCAGCACGTTTATGCTGCAGAAGACCATGGTGACGGCAAGCACCCAGTTCAAAATCTTTTTCATTGTCTTAAAGACGTCATAAATTGTTTACCAGTTATTTAAGTTTTGCAAAGATAAGGAAAAACTCCCAAACAACCATACCCTGGGTGCCAGTCAGAATACATTTTGTAAATTTTGAAACAATTTTTGTAAATTTTGAAAGTCTGGCCGTCCCACGCCCACGCGCACGGTAGTAGAGATAAGAAAAAACAACCTACACTTCCTCCACTCCCTACACCCTGGTTGTTTGGGGGTGGGTGCAGGGAGTGTAGGAAGTGTAGGATAATTTGGCAATATAACAACTATATATACATACACGCATATACGCGCGAGCACATATTAGGCAAATGGCTTGGCTATATAGGTGTTACTTAATGATTACAAGCGACACCTGATCCGTAAAGGGGACCTTTGGATTCGTAGAGGTGACCTTCACGCTGCTAAAGGGCTCCTTTAGTGACGTAAAGGTGACCTTCAGAAAAGTCCCAATGGCTGGGACAATAACCAATAACCAACACCCGAACCATCAAACAATTTGTCTATAACGCGCGCGAGCGCGCGAGAAAACCTCCTATCGGGGCCTGACCCCAACACACAGTCGACGATGGTACCCATGCAGACAAAGAAAAGATCCGAAAGTTTTGGCTATTTCGGTTAATTTGTCTATCTTTGCAACGGATTCGTGGCAAAATTGCCAAAAATCCGTAATAAAAACGGTCAATAATGATGTTAAGTATCTGAAAATTATGAAGATGGAAAGAAATATGTACATGCAACAGCTTATTGATTCCAAGGACAATGGGCTGATAAAGATTGTCACGGGTCTGAGGCGTGTGGGCAAGTCATATCTGCTAAAGACACTGTTCAAGGAATATCTGCTGAAGGAGGGTGTCAGGAAAGACCATATT
>JAGCPV010000057.1 GCA_017965475.1 Prevotella sp. | reverse complement strand
TCGAGCATCGGACCACTGATCTTGGAGAGATAACGGCTGATCTGGCCAGGAGTACAGGTGCAGTGATGCGTCGGATCACCATAGTAGCCACAGGGACAGGGATTCATCGAGGCCACGAACATGAAGGAGCACGGGTATTCGATGGTGTATCTCGCACGACTGATGGTGATCTTACGGTCTTCCAAGGGTTGACGGAGCACTTCAAGGGTACTCTTGTTGAATTCTGGCAATTCATCGAGAAAGAGGACCCCATGATGCGCGAGGGACACCTCCCCGGGACGGGGTTTGTTGGTGCCGCCAGTAAGGGCGACCTGTGAGACGGTATGATGGGGACTACGGAACGGGCGTTGGGAGATGAGCGACGTGCCACTCGGGAGTTTCCCTGCTATGGAGTGGATCTGTGTGGTCTCCAGACTCTCCGCCAGAGAGAGAGGAGGCAGGATGCCCGGTAACCGTCTGGCCATCATCGACTTACCACTGCCTGGTGGTCCAACGAGAATTGCGTTGTGTCCACCAGCCGCGGCCACCTCCAAGGCTCGTTTCACGCCCTCCTGACCTTTCACGTCGGCGAAGTCGAGGTCGAAGGAGTACTGCTGTTCGTAGAATTCCTGACGGGTATCCACGACGGTGGGTTCATAAAGGGCGCTGCCATTCAGGAAACTGATGACATCGACAAGGTTGTCCATCCCATAGACATCGAGGTTGTTCACCACCGCCGCCTCACGGACATTCTCCCTCGGCACGAAGAGTCCCTTAAACTGATCCTTCCTGGCCCTGATGGCGACAGAGAGGATGCCGCTGACGGGCTTCAGACTACCGTCGAGACCCAGTTCCCCGATCATCATATAGTCATTGAGCAACGTATCGCTCACCTTGCCGTGAGCCGCCAGTATACCGATGGCCAACGGCAGGTCATAGCCACTACCATCCTTCCGGATATCGGCAGGACTGAGGTTGATGGTGATGGAGGCCGTAGGCGGCTTGAGACCGATGTTCTCGATGGCCGCACGGATACGGTCGTAACTCTCCTTGACGGCAGTGTCTGCCAATCCCGACAGGTGGAACATCGTACCCCTGGTCAGGTTCACTTCGATGGTCACGGTCGTGGCTTCCAGTCCCATGACTTCTGCACTAAACGTTTTTACTAACATAGTATCAGGTTTTAAAAAAATGTTTTTCTTAGTTCGACTCAGGTGGGCTGCATGATGCCGGGCTACCTCGGTAACAGCTCTTCTATCTTCGGTATCAGTTCCCCGCTGTTCAGGGAGTGGGCGATGATCTTGCCCTTGCTGTCAGTGATGATGTTGTCGGGCACGTTCGACAGCCCCGTTTTCTGCAGGAGGGGCGTGTCCCACATCCGTCCGTCACAGATCGTGCTCCACTTCACGGAGTCGTGCTGCATCTTCCGCCGACAAGCCCTTACATCGGCATTCAGACAGATGCTGACCACCTTCAGGTCATCACCAAACTTCCGTTGCGCGGCCTGCAGTCTCTGCTGCAGACCCGTACTCTCAAAACTCCAGTCGGCCCAAACAGTGATGACGTTCACCTTGGCGTTCAGGTCCGACGACTTCACCATCCGTCCGTTGATATCGGTCGCCGTGAACGATGGCAGCATCCCCCCATCCTTCAAGACCGTCAGACCCTCCATCTGACGGATCGCCTTCAGCGTACGGGTGTTCGGCTTCGCCTTCTGGATGGCTTTCAACAATTCGGCGGCTTTCTGGTAATCAGGCTGGGCTGTCTGGACAAAGTACTTCCTCACCAGATAGGGGGCAAAGGGCGAGGCGGGGTGCTCCTTGATGAACTCCGCCACCAGACCGACCATCTCGGGAGGCGTCTTTCCGCTCGTGTTACGGCGGAAGTTGGTCATGTGTTCATTCTCCTTGATCTCCTTGATCTTCGTCTCCCTCAGGTGCGAGGCGTCGCCCTCCACCTTGACGGTGGCTCCCTTGATGCCAAGGACAGGCAGTTCGGAATAATTAGGGAAGACCATCACGAACAACGTGGTATCTTCCAGCGGGATGTCATAGCGGAAACGGCCTTTCACCACGGCCACCGTGTCGAGTTGATGACTGCCGTCGAAGCCATAGATATACAGTTCTCCCTGATTGAAGCCCTTGAAGACACCTTCCATCACGAAGTTTTGGCGATCACCGCCACAACCTAATAGGAAAACGACCAGTAAGCAAAAAGGCAGAACTCTCTTCATGATTTACCTTATTACTTTTTCACCTTTGCCAACTCGATGTCGTTGGCGGCATACTTGGCATAAGAGCTGTCCTTGCTGATGGCGTTGTGCAGGGCCTCGGCAGCATCATCCATATTACCCATACGGGCAAAGAGCACGGCCTTCAGGTAGTCCGTCGTGGCATCAGGGTTCTTCACGTATCTCAGCGTGATATCGGCAGAGGCGTAGTTCTTGTTCAGGATCTGTGCCAGGGCCGCACTGTTGGAATAGATCTCGGTGAAGTCCTGCTCTGCCTGGGCGTAGTTGCCTTTGGCGAGATTCAGGTTACCCAACACCTCTGACAGACCGTTGGCACCAGTGGCACTGGCGATATACTGTTCGGCGGTCTTCACGTCGCCGTTCTTCAGGGCGAGCATACCGAGGTTAGCAGCGGCTTCCGGCAAATTGGCGTTGACACGCTTCGCCTTCTGGACATACTCGTTGGCAGCCTCGTAGTTACCCTTGGCATATTCGATGGTGGCGATGTTGTTATAGGCACGGGCATCGTTGGGATAGACCTTCGTGGCCAACTGGTAGATGGCCTCTGCCTCAGCGGGATTCTCCTTCAGGGCGGCACCATAGAGGATCTCCTCAATGCTCAGTTTGGTGGGATCTGCCTTGATCTGGTCGAGGATCTGTTCGTCGCTGCGACCGATGGTCTCGTAGTTGATCGTCAGACGGGAACGGCGCAACTGCGGCAGGATGCCGTCGGCGAGCTCACGGAAGGCGGCTGAGATATTCTTGATCTGCTGCTCACGCTCCTGGGGATCCTTATACATCGACAGCACGCGCAGGATGATATCCTTGTCCTGGATGTTGCTGGCCTGGACGAGCTGCTGGAAACCCTCCCAGTCCTCTGCCGTATATTTGGCATCGACGGGGGCGTTCATGCGGATCTTCTTCAGCTCCTGGTTCACGTAATTCTCCGACACCTTCTGGCGCTCGTTGGCCAGTTTCTCGTTCAGTGAGTAGCCACCGTCAGGCGAGGCATAGGCAGACACCTCCACATTGTCGAGGTTCAGACCCTCATGGTCGTCGTTGATCTTCTTGAGCATCTTCACGAACTCCTGCACGGAGTTGTTCTTCAACTCACTCTTGCGGAGGTTGGCCTGCTGGATGAGGAACTTGATGTTAGCCTCCTGTTTCTTCTTCGTGATGCGTTGGTAGGCATCTGGCGACAGGGCAGCACTCGCAGTGGTGATCGTCCGCTTATAGAGTTCCGAGGTGGCGATGATACCGTCGGCCACCTTCACCTCGGGGATGGCAACCTGCTTCGAACCGAGACGGGCGTTGAAGGTCAGGAACATCTCCGCCTTGTTGTCGTCGGCATAGGCGAAATTGGTCTTCATCGTATAGTTGCCACCCACCTTGTAGGAGATCGTCTGATCGTTGCCGGCGACATTCTCACCCTGGAACGTGGCGGTATTACCCTGCACCACCTGACCGTTCGAGTAGCGCAGCTCAGGGATGACGGTCACCACGGCCTTCTTCTTCATATACTTCTCGGGGAAGTGACCATTGATCGTTGCGGGTACTGTGCCGGCCTGGGTTTCCAGCGGGTTGGGGGTCACGGTAAAGTTGTCTGCGGAGAGTGCACCGAGTTTGGAACACGAGGTGAGGAGCATCAGAGATGCTGCAAACAAGGAAAAGGACTTGATTATCTTCATAATAGTAGGATTTTAGTGCCGCGAGCGGGGTTTCGCCCCCGCTAAGGCTCATTGCCTTTGGCGATTACTGTGCCGCGAGCGGGACTCGAACCCGCACAGCCATTCCTGGCCAAGGGATTTTAAGTCCCTCGTGTCTACCAATTCCACCATTGCGGCATGGATTTGCGACTTTGCGTCTGCAAAGATACGGGTTATATTTGGAATAGCCAAATATTTTAGGCTTTATTTGTAAAGAAGTCGCGCGTTACCACCTTATGGATTTAGACAAACGCCATTTTCCTTGTTCTAAAGGTGACCTCTAGCTTCCTAAAGGTCACCTTTAGCGACGTAGAGGTGCCCTTCACGGTGCTGAAGGTCACCTCTACCCAACACCCGACCCATCAAACAATTTGTCCGCAACGCGCGCACGTACATATGCGCGCATTTATAGCTGCTATACTTACTTTTTATCCCGCTCATCCCGCTCATCCTACACCTAAAGCAAAAAATAGTTGGGTGTAGGATGAGCGGGATGAGCGGGTTATTTCCTAAGTTTCCCTACTACCACGCGCCCGCACGCGAGAAAGCATTAATTATTATTTTCGTCAACGACTATCCGCTTAATAACGATGTCTTTTTGAGGTAACTTGGGATACAGACGCCAGTAGTAGATACGTACAATAGCCAGAGTTGCCATACCATTATGATTTACTAAGTAGGATTCTAACAGATAGTCATCATCATTGTCTATCAGCATGACGTCAACAAGTTTGTATGAGCCATCATTACCCCAAGTCCTGCCAATGACAAGGGTATATTTGTCGAAGTCCACCTCAGGCAGCTCTTTGGTTCCCATATATGCATTTTGGAAATCCTCGCGGGTATTGATCATCAGACAACTCTCATCATCCCAACTTCCTTGCTCGAAGAAGGACTTGTGTACATTCCCGTAATCATCCCAATACGGACTATGCAATTCTTCATTGAAGAACAATTCCAGAGGATCAAGTTTGTCATCATCTTGATAGGCCCAATCATAGACATCGCCACCTTTCACATACTCAATGGCCCCTGGGCAACTGATGATGGGAGGGTTATCATTATATGTTTCATCATTATTTATTTCATCATCATTTATTACATACTTCTTATCGTCATCACTGCTGCATGCT
The DNA here is from genome assembly GCA_017965475.1 of Prevotella sp. Classification (GTDB taxonomy): domain Bacteria; phylum Bacteroidota; class Bacteroidia; order Bacteroidales; family Bacteroidaceae; genus Prevotella. Next base: position 6,963 of record JAGCPV010000057.1, on the reverse strand, counting down.
ATCAGCAATCCCATTGCCAACACCACCAGTCCTGCTTTTACAAATAATCGCTTCATATCGTTTCTTCTTTGAACATTCTACATATATAACCCTTGAACCACAGGAAATACTGCACGGACCCACGATTATTTATAATTGTTTAACACAAAACATTGTTATTTAGTTCCATGCGCGGAGGACGCTGCCATCGTAGGCGGCCATATATCGGAGAAGCCCTTTCTTTCCTGCGGGACCGTCGGCTACCGTTCCGTTGTTCACGTCGTAGGTACGACTGCACTTAGCACAGTGAAGCTGCTGACCACCATTCTGCCAGGTCAGCGGGTAGTTCGTGCCACTGTACTCGTCCAGACAGTTCGGACACTGGCCGTCGTAGGCAACAAGCTGGAGATCATAGCTGCTGGTGCCGATGATGATACAGTTGTTGGCACCGAGTGCGAAATTGATCTGACTCTCCTTGGCGGTGCTGAGGGCGATGTCCTCGGTGGCGCCGTCAAAGTTGCGGGTGGTCTTCAAGTGGGAAACACCACCAGCGATACGATGCTCCACCTTACAGAAATGCCCGTTGTTCCCAAGAATGCCCGTCAACTGACAAGGCAGGGGATGCAACGTGGTGTCGAAGATAAAACTACAGCGGTAGTTGCGACTGATACTGTCGTCGGCGGTGCAGGCCAACAACAGTAGGAAGGTCAGGAGGTAAAAAGGTAAAAGGGCCTTTTTCATCGACCAAGGAGTTTATTCTCGGCGGCGGTCATGTGCTCAAAGTGGAAACCGTCGAGCGTCTGCTGCATGAGTGCCTGTATCTGGTCGTTACAGAGGTTGCCGATGCTGCCCTCATGGGTGTGGTTGATCCGGTGGTCAGCCTTGAAGTTGCCAGCCTCGATGTCGAGACCCACTTTTTTGTAGGCATCACGGAACGGCATGCCAGCGGCAGCCAGACGGTTCACCTCCTCCACGGAGAACATCGGATCGTACATCGGATTATCGAGGATATGCTTGTTGACCTCGATCTTGTTGATGATATAGGCGGCCATCTGCAGACAGTCCTTCAGCTCCCCGAAGGCAGGCAGGAAGACCTCCTTGATGATCTGCAGGTCACGGAAATAGCCCACGGGCAGGTTGTTCATGATCAGCGTCACCTGCTGCGGCAGAGCCTGGAGCTTGTTGCACTTGGCACGGATGAGCTCGAACACGTCGGGATTCTTCTTATGCGGCATGATCGACGAACCCGTCGTACACTCCTTCGGGAGCTTCACGAACGAGAAGTTCTGGGAATTGAACAAGCAGGCGTCGAAGGCCATCTTCGCCAGTGTCCCGGCGATGGTGGCGATGGCAAAGCCCACGTTGCGCTCCATCTTACCACGGCCCATCTGGGCATAGACCACGTTATAGTCCATCGAGTCGAAGCCGAGGAGTTCCGTGGTCATCGTACGGTTCAGGGGGAACGACGAGCCGTAGCCAGCAGCCGAACCGAGGGGGTTGCGGTTGGTCATCTTATAGGCGGCCTGCAGGAAGAGCATGTCATCGGTAAGGCTCTCGGCGTATGCCCCGAACCACAGTCCGAAACTCGACGGCATGGCGATCTGCAGATGCGTATAACCAGGCATCAGCACGTCCTTATACTGGTTGCTCTTGGCAATCAGTTCGTCGAAGAGGATCTTCACCTCGTCGGCGATCTCCTTCAGTTCGTGACGGGTGAAGAGCTTCAGATCGACGAGCACCTGATCGTTGCGCGAACGTCCGGAGTGGATCTTCTTACCCATGTCGCCGAGTTTACGCGTCAGCAGCATCTCCACCTGCGAGTGCACATCCTCCACGTCGTCCTCGATCACGAACTCTCCGCGCTCGGCCAGCTGGTAGATATTCTTCAACTCAGCCAGCAGCTGTGTCAGCTCGTCTTTCTCCAGCAGTCCGATGCTCTCCAGCATGGTGATATGGGCCATCGAGCCCAGCACGTCATACTTTGCCAGATAGAGATCCATCTCACGGTCCCGTCCGACGGTGAACCGCTCGATCTCCTTATTGACCTCAAAGTTCTTCTCCCAAAGTTTCATACATAATGCACTTGTGCCAGGGCGTCGGCGATTTTCTCCACGCCGTCCTGAAGCGGTTTCTCTACCATTCCCTTGATGAAGGGGTTCAACTCTGCCTTCACCGTCACCTTCAACTTCGCATTGTTCTCATCGACAGGCAACACCTGCACCCACACGTTGAAGGGCACGGGCGACTGTACCGTCTCGAACTTCACGCACTTCGGCTCCTCGCGGTCGCAGATGCGGAGCTTCAGCTCACCGACAGGGGCGACGTTCAGACTCACAGTGTCCTGGTCGAAGGCAAAGTCGTTCACCTTGTCTTCAGGCACACGGTCGCGCACCTTCTCCAGATTCCTTAAGTCACTGATGTTATCATAGACGGCCTGCTGCGGATAAGGCACCATCTTCACACTACTCTCGAATTTCGATTCACTTCCGAATAATCCCATAGTCTATTGAACATTGATGATGAAACATTATTGACGCCAAGTATCGGGACTCTTGCGCCATTCGGCGAGCACGGCCTTGTCTTCTTCCTTGATATAGCCCGTCTTGGCAGCCTCTTCGATGACGGCCTCGTAGTTGCTCAGCGTGATCAGCTTCACACCGGCCTCGGCAAAAGCCTGCTCTGCCACGGGGAAGCCATAGGTGAACGAAGCCACCATACCGATCACCTCCACACCATATTCACGGAGGGCGGCGACGGCCTTCAGCGACGAACCGCCCGTAGAAATCAGATCCTCGACGACCACAACCTTCGCACCCTTCTTGATCTCACCTTCCACCTGGTTGCCCATACCATGATCCTTCGGCTTCGGACGGACATAGCTGTATGGCAGTCCAAGCTGGTCGGCGACGAGTGCACCCTGGGCAATGGCACCCGTAGCAACACCGGCCACGGCCTCTGCCTCGGGGAAATGCTCCTGAATGGCATGACAGAGCTCCAGTTTCACAAACGAGCGCAACTGAGGGAATGACAACGTCTTGCGGTTGTCGGTATAGATGGGTGACTTCCAGCCCGATGCCCATGTGAAGGGATCGTTCGGCTGTAACTTGATGGCCTGGATGTCCATCAGTTTCTTGGCAAATTGATTCTTGATATCCATAACAGTTCGTTTGATTTGGGTGCAAAGGTAAGAAATAAATCGCTAATAACCACATTATTTACATTATTTTGCCACACTATCACTTCTTTTTCGTACCTTTGCAGCCGATTTATGATGAGGAATCAGCGGAAAAGGAACCTGTCAGCCTGGCTGCTCTTGTCGATATTCGTATCGACAATGCTACTCTCGGCCCTTCACCGTCATGAGGCGGTGGGAAGTGTTGCCGTCGGCTGTGAGGCATGCGCCCATCATGTGCATCATGCCGGACACCTGACCGCTGGTGCCGACAGTCATGAGGCCTGTCTGCTATGTCAGTTCCTCAGCCTCAGCTATGTCATGGCAGCCGTGATCATCACACTACTGCCCATCTGTTTCACCATCGTTGTACGTTCACGCGAACTGCTGTTTTTCAGCAGTTATGGCGGCAACCATCAATCCTCACGTGCACCACCACTCACCTTTGATTAATAGCAACATCATTATTAATTAAAGGAAAACAACATGAAGAAACCAATATTGACTCTGTCGTTGTGGTGCGTATGCATGGCAGCGATAGCACAGTCGGTAGAAGATTCTACCGATGTATTCTTTCGTCACCTGCAACTGAACGAACTGCTGGTGACAGGTGTCACGGGTGACACCAAACTGAAGCACTCGACAGCTCCGATAACGATTGTCTCAGGACAGGAGCTGCGTTCAACGGCTTCGACAAACGTCATCGACGCCATTGCCCGACAGCCGGGCATGGCACAGATCACCACGGGAAGCGGCATCTCGAAGCCCATTATCCGTGGTCTGGGCTATAACCGTATCATCACCATGAGCGAAGGGGTGCGCCAGGAGGGGCAGCAATGGGGTGACGAGCACGGCATAGAGATCGACGCACAGGGCGTGAACTCCGTGGAGATCCTCAAGGGGCCTGCCTCGCTGATGTATGGCTCCGATGCCATGGCGGGAGTGGTCATCCTACATAGTGCCCCGAACCTACTAGAGGGGGAGATGAAGGCCAACGTCAGTTCGGAATACCAGACGAACAACGGGCTCTTCGGCTATTCTGTGGATTTCGCGGGTAATCAGGGGGGCTTTGTCTGGGATGCCCGTTATAGTGGCAAACTGGCCCATGCCTATAAGAACAAATACGACGGTTACGTACCTGGCTCACAGTTCAGGGAACAGGCAGGACGACTGATGCTGGGCATCAACAAGATGTGGGGACACTCACACCTGATCTGGACGACCATCCACCAAACACCGAGCATCATTGAGGGAGAGCGCGACGAGGAGACCGGTGAGCTGGAATGTGCCACAGACAACGTAAAGACCTACGGCAAAGCCCTACCCTTCCAGCAGATCAAACACTATAAGGCCGTATGGGACAACTCCCTGAACCTGCCGAAGGGTTGGCTGAAAGCCATCATCGGCTATCAGCAGAACCGACGTCAGGAGTTCGAGGAGAGTGCCGACGACTACGAGCTCTACTTCAGACTCCATACACTGACCTACGACCTGCGCTATCTGACGCAGGAGTGGGATGGCTGGAAGCTGGCCGGGGGTGTCAACGGTATGTGGCAACAGTCGCAGAACCTCGACGAAGAGATCCTCATCCCCGCCTACAAGCTCTTTGACATCGGTGGTTATGTCACCGTCAGCAAGTCGTTGGACGCACTGACCCTGAATGGTGGTCTGCGCTACGACCACCGTCATCTGGACTTCAACGACCGCCATTTCGGCAGTCTCACCGGTAGTTTCGGTGCTGTCTGGAATATCAATGAACACACGAACCTCCGTCTGAACCTGGCCCGTGGTTTCCGGGCACCGAATATGAGCGAACTGGGCAGCGACGGCGTCCATGAGGGTACGTTGCGCTACGAGATCGGCAACCCGGACCTGAAGGCAGAATACAGTTGGCAGGCCGATCTCGGTCTCGACTTCACGTCGCACTATCTATCCGCACAGGTCGCCCTCTTTGCCAACCGCATCGAGAACTATATCTTCGCCAAAAGGAGTGATCAGGTGATGGAGGAAGGTTACCTCACCTACATCTACACACAGGGAGATGCCCGTCTGCTCGGCTTCGAGGCCGGTCTGGACTTTCATCCCGTCCATGCCGTCCACTTTGAGAACACCTTTTCATACGTTGATGCCCGTCAACTGCATGTCGATGAAGACATGAAATACCTGCCGATGACACCCGCTCCCCGCTGGACGTCAGAACTGAAAGTGGAACTCTCGCATGGCAACCATCTGTTGAACAATAGTTATGTGGCCTTGGGGCTGGAGGCCTTTATGAAGCAGGATCACTACTACAAGGCAGACAATACCGAGACCGCCACGCCCGGCTATGCACTGTTAAACCTGTCGGCAGGCACTGACCTGACCATCCGCAAGAAAAAAATCGCCGAGTTATACCTCATCGCCGACAACCTGTTGGATCGGGCATACCAGAACCATCTGAGCCGTCTGAAATATGCCGACTACAACAGGGTCACCGGCCGTCAGGGTGTCTTTAATATGGGACGTAATTTCATTATAAAGGTGGTACTGCCCATCACCTTTTAAACATATCAGTTCTTGCTAAAGCCGAGAGCGAGGATGCTCACCTTTACATCGCCTGCGTTAAGGAGTGCCTTGGCGCAGGCGATGATCGTGGCACCCGTCGTCACCACATCATCGACCAAGAGCAGATGTCTGCCGCGGACGGCCATTTCATCGGTAAGTCTGAAGACATCTTCCACATTCTCATTACGCTCCCAACGGCCTTTGCTCGTCTGACTACCACCAAAGGCCGTACGGCTGACCACCTTGTCAAAAATGGGCAGACCAGAGATCTGACTCACACCACGGGCAAGTTCCAGACTCTGGTTATAGCCACGCTGTCGGAGACGCTTCTTGGCGAGAGGAACAGGTACGATTCCATCGATTCCATCGAAGAATCCGGAAGGCTGCACCTCCTTAGCCAACATCCTACCAACCGTCTCGCCAATCTCGGGATGATGCTTGTATTTCAGTTCGTAGAGGATATTGGCGGTCTCAGCATGTGCCTCATAATAGAAGAAGGCGGTAGCGCGCTCGACAGGGATCTGTCCCCAGAAGAGTCTCGCCATCTCATTCTCATAAGGATCTTTGTGGAACCCTGTTCGGGGCAGATGGAAATTACAACGGGTACAGATGGTGTCTTCAGTCACCGAAAGCCGATGACCACATACCACACAGAGCCGTGGGGAGATCAGATCGAGGAGACGATGCCAAAAACTAATCGGTTTCATCGGCATATTCTGGTTCCTCATCCACATCGATACACTGACGAATGATATCGAAGGTAAAGCCGCGTCCTAAGGCAAAACGCAGCAGTTTCTGGTTGAGTTCATAGTCACTCTGTGCCTTGATGGTCTTGCGCTTCTGCTTCAACAGGGGTCGCAACACGTCGAGATACTCTTTTTCGTCGATTTCATCGAGCACTTTCTGTTGGATATCGGCATCGATACGCTTCAACCAGAGTGCCTGCTGCACCTTGCGACATCCCCACTTGTTGTAACGGATCTTGTCTTTCACGAAAGCACGGGCATAACGCTCATCGTCGATGTAACGTTCTTTGACAAGACGGGCAATGATACGGTTTTGGACGGTTTCATCGACTGTCCAGCGCTTCATCTTGTCACGCATCTCCTGTTGACAGTGCTCCGCCTGGGCACAGAGGGCGGTTAGTCGCAGGTAGGCTTCCTGTTCGGTCATTTCTTTCATAGTGATTCTATTTGGGGTTTAACTGCTTTCATCATACGTCGCTTGCCATATTCATCAGTACGAATCTCGACATCCTGGAAACCAAG
>JAGCPV010000056.1 GCA_017965475.1 Prevotella sp. | reverse complement strand
GAGCCGTTCCCTGTCTATTACAAGGACGATATGCCCTATATGATCCCCAAGGAGTGTCTGCCTCTGGAACTCCCTGAGATCGACAAGTACCAGCCGACAGAGACGGGCGAGCCCCCATTGGGACGTGCCAAGATGTGGGCATGGGATACGAAGTTTGATAAGGTCGTCAGCAAGGATGAGATCGACAACAAGACCGTCTTCCCATTGGAGCTGAACACGATGCCTGGTTTCGCTGGCTCTTCAGCCTACTACCTCCGCTATATGGATCCCAAGAACGAGAAGGCCCTCGTCAGTCGTGATGCTGATGAGTACTGGCGCAATGTCGATCTCTATGTAGGAGGTACGGAGCATGCGACGGGTCACCTGATCTACTCGCGTTTCTGGAACAAATTCCTCTTCGACTCCGGCTACTCCTGCGAGGATGAGCCCTTCAAGAAACTTGTGAACCAGGGTATGATCCAGGGACGCAGCAACTTCGTCTATCGTATCGAGGACGAGGGAGCCGACAAGGGTAAGTTCGTCAGCTTCGGCCTGAAGGATAAATACACGACCACGCCTATCCACGTCGATGTGAATATCGTATCAGCCGATGTGCTCGACATCGAGGCTTTCAAGGCCTGGCGCCCTGAGTACGAGAAGGCTGAGTTCATCCTTGAGAATGGTCAATACAAGTGTGGTTGGGCCATCGAGAAGATGTCGAAGTCGATGTTCAATGTGGTAAATCCGGATATGATCGTGGAGAAGTATGGTGCTGACACCCTGCGCCTCTATGAGATGTTCCTGGGTCCTGTGGAACAGAGTAAGCCTTGGGACACCAACGGTATCGATGGTTGTCATCGTTTCCTGCGTAAGTTCTGGAATCTCTATCAGAATGGCTTCGAGGGCGAGGCAACACCCGATAACCTGAAGAGTGTTCATAAGCTCATCAAGAAAGTCTCTCAGGATATCGAGACATTCAGCTATAACACCTCCATCTCTGCCTTCATGATCTGCGTGAATGAGCTCTCGCAGCAGAAGTGCAAGAACAAGGAGATGCTGAAGACCCTCGTGATCCTCATCGCGCCCTTCGCTCCGCACATCGCTGAGGAACTCTGGGAGATGCTGGGCGAACAGGGTAGCGTCTGCGACTCTCAGTGGCCCACATGGAATGAGGAGTATCTAGTGGAGAGTCAGGTGAAGTTGGGTATCGCCTTCAATGGTAAGGCCCGCTTCGAGATGTCGTTCGCTGCTGATGCTGACAATCAGACTATTCAGGATGCCGTTCTCGCTGACGAACGCGCAGCCAAGTATCTCGAAGGCTTCCAGGTAGCAAAGGTTATCATCGTCCCTAAGCGTATGGTGAACATTGTTTTGAAGAAGTAAATGACAATTAATCATAAACTGATTTGGAATGAGGTCAAAGACTATCTCCTGATAGCCTTTGGTCTCTTCCTTTATACCATCGCCTTCACGGTCTTCCTGATGCCTTATCAGATTGTGGCTGGCGGAGTGACTGGTCTTTCGGCCATCATCTACTACGCCACTGGGTTCCATCTGGAGAATACCTATATCATCATCAATGGCATCCTGTTGGTGGTTGCCCTGAAGATCTTGGGGTGGAAGTTCCTGATGAAGACCATCTTTGCCATCTTCACCCTCTACTTCATGCTGATGTTCGCACAGGAGATCATCCCCAAGCAGGAGAATGGTCTGCCCTTCAAACTGATGGGCGAGGGTCAGGACTTTATGTCGATGATTATCGGCTGTGTGATTACTGGTATTGCTTTGGCTACCGTGTTCATGAACAACGGTTCCACGGGTGGTACAGATATCATTGCCGCCTCCGTGAATAAGTTCCATCCCAATGTTTCTTTGGGTAATGTGCTGATCGCGGCAGACTTCTGTATCATCGGCTCCTGTATGTTCTTCCCACAGTTCGGCACCTATCTCGAAAGAGCCCATAAGGTGATGTTCGGCTTCTGTGTGATGGCGATGGAGAACTACGTGCTCGACTACGTGATGAACGCCCGTCGCCAGTCCGTACAGTTTATGATCTTCACAAAGAAATGGCAGGAGATCGCCAACGCCATTGGTACGGAGATGAACCATGGTGTGACGATCCTCGACGGTCATGGCTGGTACACAGGACAGGATATGAAGGTGCTCTGTATCCTGGCCAGGAAGAACGAGAGTACCTATATCTTCCGACTGATCAAGATGATCGACCCCCAGGCATTCGTCTCACAGTCAAGTGTTATCGGTGTCTATGGCGAGGGCTTCGAGGAGATGAGGGTGAAAATCAAACAACAAAAGAAGACTGATGAAGATCGTATTCGCAACGAACAACCAGCATAAGCTTTCTGAGATCCGTTCCATCTTAGGGGAAAGCGTCGAAGTACTCTCCCTGAAAGATATCGGCTGCGACGTGGATATCCCTGAGACGGGCACAACCCTTGAGGAGAACGCCTTACAAAAGGCACAATACGTCTATGATCACTACCATATCGACTGTTTCGCCGATGATACAGGCTTAGAGGTCAATGCCCTCAATGGCGCCCCTGGTGTCTATTCAGCCAGATATGCTGGTGAGGGTCATGATTCTGAAGCCAATATGACCAAACTCCTGAAGGAATTAGGAGAAAATAACAATCGCAAGGCACGATTCCGCACTGTCATTGCGTTAATACAAAAGAAGAATGTCTGTCCCTGTGGTTGTACGAGCATCAAGGAGATCCATCAGTTCGAGGGTATCGTCGAGGGTGAGATTATTCGAGAGCGCAGGGGAGGAGAGGGTTTCGGCTATGACCCTATCTTCCAGCCTGAAGGCTACGACAAAACCTTCGCAGAACTGGGTATGGAGATCAAAAACCATATCAGTCATCGGGCCCGCGCAGTCCAGAAGCTGGCAGAATACCTTTTGAAGAAGTGAATATGAAGAAACTGTTCGCCATCGTATTGTCAATTTGCTGTTGCCAGCTGGCAATAGCCCAGGTTGGCACATGGCGCAACTATCTGGCTTATCACAACGTACAAAACATCTGTGCTGCTGACCAGTATCTCTTCGTGCTGGCCTCCAATGACCTCTACCAGTATAACCAGAACGACCAGAGTATCATCACCTACGACAAGACCAACGGCCTCAGCGATACCCATATCACACATATAGCCTGGAGCCAGCAGGCTAAACGACTCATCATCGTCTATCAGAACTCCAACATCGACCTGATAGATGTGGCAGGAAATACCATCAATATCTCTGCCCTCTACAGCAAGACCATGACGGAAGACAAGACCGTCAATAAGATCACCATCGATGGTATCTATGCCTGGCTGCACTGTGCCTTCGGCTATGTAAAGGTGAATATGCAGAGAGCGGAGATTGCCGATACCTATACCCCCAAGCATCCTGAATATCCTACCAGTCTTCCTGATTACGACGAGACAAAAGACCTGTCCAAGTATCGGGCGACAGTCTCTACACTCAGTCCGGGAGGTCCGAAGTATAATCATTTCTACGAGTCGAAGTTCCATCACGGCAAGCTCTATACCACTGGAGGCTACTTCCTCTCTGGTATGAACGATCCGAATTATCCTGGTACCGTACAGGTATATGATGGTGACGACTGGACGATCTTCGAAGATGAACTCAACAAACAGACTGGCTACAAATACGTCGATGACAACTGTATTGATATCGACCCTACAGACGAAGAGCATGTGTTTGTGGGTGGCAGATGCGGACTCTATGAATTCAAGAATGGGCGACTGCTGAAATACTACAACAAGGACAACAGTCCGCTTAAAGGAGCTGTCGATGGTAATCAGGAACTCGGCAACAACTTTGTCATCGTCAATGGCATCCAATTTGATTCGGAAGGAAACCTCTGGGTGCTCAATAGTCAGGCGAAAAACAGCAATCTTTTGGAGTTAACGAAGGATGGCAAATGGAATAAGCATTCCAAGACAGCCCTTCAGGATAAAAACGGAACAAGTCTGACAGGTTTAAGGGGCATGTTCTTCGACAGCAGGGACTACCTCTGGTTCGTCAATACATCGTGGTTGGATCCAGCCGTTTTCTGCTACGACAAATCATCAGACAAGCTCATCAAATACAGCAACTTTGTGAATCAGGACGGCATCACCTATCATCCTACCTATGTCTATTGCGTCTGCGAAGACAAGGAGCATCATATCTGGGTAGGTACGAACATAGGACCATTCATGATCAATAGTAATGAGGTAGGGCAGGAGAGTGTTGTCTTCAATCAGATCAAAGTGCCTCGTAACGATGGTACCATCTATGCCGACTACCTTCTCAATGGTGTCTATATCAACCATATCGCCATCGACGGAGGCAATCGTAAATGGTTTGCCACCAATGGAGCCGGAGCCTTCCTGATCAGCGCAGACAACCTGACGCAGATCGCCAATTTCAATAAAAACAATTCATATCTCTTATCAGATGATATCCTATCCATAGCCATCAACCAGCAGTCTGGAGAAGTATTCTTCCTAGCGGATAATGGTCTCTCTTCTTATAAGAGTGATGCCACAGAACCTTCGGAGGAGATGACGGATGACGATGTCTATGCCTATCCCAACCCCGTGACATCAGACTATACAGGACTGATCACTGTGACAGGTCTCAGCTTCAATGCCGACGTGAAGATCACCTCCTCCAACGGTGCCCTGATCGCAGAAGGCCGCAGTAACGGAGGCATGTTCACCTGGGATGGCTGTGACCAGAAGGGTAGAAGAGTAGCCAGTGGTGTCTATATGGTCGTCACTGCCACCTCTGACGGAAAAAAAGGTGTCGTCTGTAAAATAGCAATGTTATGACAAAGGATATATTACTGTCAAATACCATCAGATGGCTTAGGTTTCCCATGACGCTGGCCATTATCCCCGCTCACTGTAACATGGCCCGTCTGGGTATCATGGTGCATGGACAACAATACGGCATGAACCAACCGGATTGGTATTTCTACATCTGTGTGTTCTTCAGCGAAATCATGGCCAGCATCAGTGTGCCGCTGTTCTTTGTCATCTCTGGCTATCTCTTTTTCTATAAGACGGATTTCGACGGTCAAGTCTATAAGAGGAAACTGAAGTCCAGATTCAGGTCCCTGATGGTTCCCTACCTTCTCTGGAACCTGATCATCCTGTTGGCATTGATCGCCAAGACGTTGCCAATCTTCTCCTTCATATTCCATAACAGTGGTAATGTAGAGATTCATTTGACACTCGCCAGAATTTTCAATACCTTTTTCTTCTATGATGGTACCAATGGAGTATTAGTCTATCCTGATATGGGAATACCTGTGGAAACGCCTATTCCTATCAACGGACCCTTATGGTATGTGCGTGATCTGATGGTGATGATAGTACTCTCCCCCATTGTCTATTGGCTGATCAAAAAGACCAAGTTCTGGTTGATCATCACCATTGGTGTGGTCCTGTATGTCGTTGGTCGTGATTTCCTTCCTAACTACAAATACGTTTCCTTGCTGATTGGCTATCTGTTCTTCTTCTCATGGGGAGCCTACTATAGCATCAACAAGAAGGATCTCATCACTCAGATGCGGAAGTTCAAATATGTGGCGCCCCTGTTTATCCCAGCCACCTTCATGAACCTATTTACAGTCGATACGGAATATAATAAGTATATCTTTTTCCCCTTCGTATTGACCAGTACCATCTTCCTGATAGTGACAGTGTCCTACTTGATCGAGAAAGATAAGATCCATATCAATAAGACATTGGCAAATAGCGCTTTCTTCGTATATGCCATGCATGCCTTGATCATCGTCGATTTAGGAAAAGTATTGTTCGTCGGACTTCATCTGACTGATACACCTGTGGTCATGATGATCCTGTTCCTGTCTGTTCCCTTGATCACATTTGGCATCTGCCTGCTTACTTATCTCATTGTAAACAGGTATGCTCCTAAGGTATGTAGTCTGTTGAATGGTGGCAGATAAAAAGATCAGCTCAGTTCCAGCATCCTTTCAATAGGTTTCACAGCGTCTTTGGCAATCGCTGGGTCTATCTCTATCTGAGGCGATTCGTTCTTCAGACAGTCATAGACCTTCTCCAGTGTATTCATCTTCATATACTGGCACTCGTTACAACTGCATTCCAAGCCGCTCTCGCTGATTTCAGGAGGCACAGGTATAAATAGTCTATCAGGACAAGTTCGCTGCATCTCGTGAAGAATACCAGCCTCTGTAGCCACTATAAATTGCTTTTGGTTACTCTGCTGAGCATAGTTCAGCATGGTAGCAGTACTACCCTTGACATCAGCCAAGGCCAGAACAGGTGCCTTACACTCTAAATGAGCCATCACAATAGCATCAGGATATTGCTTCTTCAGTTCTATGATCTTCTCTACAGAGAAACGCTCATGCACATGACAACCACCATTCCAAAGCAACATATCCCGACCTGTCACCTCATTAATATAATTACCAAGGTTATAGTCAGGACCAAAGATCAGTTTCGCATCCTTTGGTAACTGATCCACAACCTTCTTGGCATTACCGCTGGTCACCACGACATCCGTCAAGGCTTTCACAGCTGCTGTTGTATTCACATAACTGATGACCTGATAACCAGGATGCTCTTCCTTGAACTTCTTCAAATCCTCAGCCTTACAACTGTCAGCCAAAGAACAACCAGCATTCAGATCCGGACAGAGCACCATCTTATCAG
>JAGCPV010000055.1 GCA_017965475.1 Prevotella sp. | reverse complement strand
TACACAGGAGTTCTGCCATAGAAGAGAAGATGCGATCGTTCACGGATGCTGGACTGTATGAACAGGACCAGTATATCGATTTCGAGCCCGAGGAGCATGTCTATACTTACAATGGGCAGACACAGCTTTTGCCTGTCAGTTCTCTGATTGCCTACTTCTTTGAGCCTTTCAATGCCGAAGAGGTAGCCCGCCGACAGTGGGAGCGCTATCGTGTTCCCATCGAGGAGTCGCTGACAAAATGGAAGCGGATCGGAAGTCTGGCCAGTGAAGTAGGTACCTTTATGCATGAACAGACGGAGCATTTCTTCCAACAGGGATTCTTCGATACTGATTATACGTTTTGTTTCCAAGGAGAAGAGGAATTGATCAGTATTGAGAAGGAGAAGCAGCACTTCCTGCACTTTGTGGAGGATTTCCAGATCCGCCCCTATCGTCAGGAGTGGCCTGTCTATGATACCGACCTGAATATTGCGGGCACCATTGACATGATCTGTAAGGAAGCCGATGGCACCTTTACGATATACGACTGGAAGCGCAGTGGTAAGGTGGTGAATCCTCAGGGACAGCCCATCACAGAAGGGTTCAATGGGAAGATGAGCCTCAACGGCATCAATCTACCCGATACCGCCTTCTATCATTACTGTCTCCAGCAGAACCTTTACCGTTACATGCTGGAAAGCCATTACGGCATCAAGGTCCGAGGGATGAATCTGGTGGTGCTCTGTCCTGACTATCCGACTTACTATGTGGCCCAGGTCCCTCGGATGGAGGAGGTGGTGGCCCAGGTCATCACAGTTTGTCACCAGCGGGACTTGGGACATCAGCTGATAAAGATAAAAAAGTAAAAAGTATAATCACCATGACCGTTAACATCCTCTTCATATTGGCTTGCTTGTTGCCGAAGACGGTAAATGGGCAGACTGTCCGTCATGATACCATTACGGACAGGGTGCATCAGCTTCAGGAGGTAACGGTGATAGAGAGCAGACGGCAGCATGAGGTGACGAGCACCGCCCCGCTCCATATCCTCGACCGTGAGGAGATGCTGACCCTTGGGGTGACGGATGTGGCTGATGCCCTCCATCGTTTGCCAGGTGTTACCTTGCGCGACTACGGCGGGGCAGGAGGTATGAAGACGGTCTCCGTGCGCGGCTTCGGTGCGAAACATACAGGTGTCAGTTATGACGGTGTCATGTTGAGTGACTGTCAGAGTGGGGAGATCGACCTATCGCGCTACAGTCTCGACAATGTGGAACAACTATCGCTCGTCATAGGTGATAACGACGATATCTTCATCCCGGCTCGTAACGCTTCGACTTCGGCCGTACTGAATATTCAGACTATTGGCATGCCGACAGAAGATAGCCACCCTCATCTGACGGCTCAGTTGAAAGCAGGATCATTCGGCTATGTCAGTCCGTTCCTGCGTTATGAGCAGAACTTCTCTGAGAGTTTCGCCCTGTCTGCCGTTGGTGAATATACATACGCCGAGAACGACTATCCCTTCGAACTGCATGATAAGACAGAATACCGTACCAACAGCAGGATGAGCACAGGCCATGGCGAACTGAACTTTGTATGGGATGCGAACGCCTTCAATCGTCTGAGTGGCAAGGTCTATTATTACGATAATGCCCGACAACTGCCAGGTGTGGTGCATTATTATACGAACCTGTGCAAGGAGTCATTGCACGACCAGAACTTCTTCGGACAACTGCTCTACCAGACGCATAACCGTACGGGGTGGTCGTTGAAATGGAACACCAAATACAACTGGTACGGTTCCGTCTATGAGGATCCGTTGATTCCCAACCGTAATTTCGATGCCAGCTACTGGCAGCGGGAAGCCTACACCTCGGCAGCCGTGCTCTATACGCCCACAGAGCAGTGGGCCTTTGATTATTCGGCCGATTACAGCTTCAATAACCTGAGCAGTTCCTCTCCCAGAACCGTTGGAAGCCGTCCATACCGTCATACGGTACTTCAGTCTGCCACAGCGAAATATCATAACCAGCGGCTGATCGTGCTGGGCCGTCTGCTCTATTCACTCTATCTGAATGATGCCAAAGACGGTAAGAGTGCCCGAAACATGCGGCGGCTGTCGCCCTCAGTCTCCTTGTCGTACAGACTGCTGCCTGACGACGACCTCTTCATACGGGCATCGTATAAGAACATCTTCCGGTCACCTACTTTTAACGAGAGCTATTACTTCCATTATGGTAGTCCGGATCTGTTGCCAGAGAGCACGGATCAATATAATCTTGGCGCCACCTACCATGTTCAATCCTCAATGTTCAATCTTCAATGTACGCTCGACGGCTATTACAACCATGTGAAGGACATGATCGTCGCCGTACCATATAACATGTTTATCTGGACTTGTATCAACGTAGGGACAGTCCGTGTACTGGGATTGGATATCACTGCCAACAGCCAATGGCAGATGACCAAGAACCAGAAGCTGGAACTGTCGGGGAACTATAGTTATCAGCGGGCAGAGAACCGTACTAACCCTGAGTCACCATATTATAAGAATCAGATTGCCTATATCCCGGAACATTCGGGTTCCCTCGCTTTGGGCTGGGAGAATCCTTGGCTATGTCTCTCCCTGCATGGCTCAGGCATCTGCAGACGATGGGCGAACAACCAGCATACAGAAGGATCGATGATCGATGGTTATTGGGACACGGGACTCACGGCTTGGCATACTTTTCAATGGGGACGACAGCAGTTGGAAACCCGTTTCGACCTGAAGAACATCTTCGATACACAATATGAAATCGTACATTTCTATCCCATGCCGGGCAGAAGTTGGCAAGTATCTATCAAATATCTCATTTAAAATAATAACAACAATGAAAAAGTATCTTTTTAGTTTGATGATGATGGCGATGGGCTCAGCCCTCGTGACATCATGTCTGAGTGATGATGACAGCGACAAGAAAGACCCTCAAAAGGTGACTTATACCTCGGGGGTGTTTGTGATTAACAATGGTAGTTGGGGACAGAACAACGGCAGCCTCAGTTACTTTGATTACGAGTCGTTGCAAACACAGCAGTTGCTACAAGGAGCCGGTGGCCTTGGCGATACGCCCAACGATGCCTATGTCAAGGGTGACACTATCTTCGTGGCAGGAGCCGGGGAAAACACTATTTTCGTAGTGAACAGGAAGGACTTCAGTATTATCAAGACTATCAGTACAACTGAGACAATGGGTGAGGCTGAAGGCTATTGGCCAAATCACATCACAGGTTATGGAAGCAACATCTATTTCACCACTTATGGCGGATATGTAGGCATTCTCGACGCGAAGACCCTTAATATGTCACAACTCAAATATCAGGTTGGTTCGGCTCCTGCAGGACTGACCGTGGGTGGAGATGAAGCGGATCCTATTCTTTTTGTGGCTAACAGTGATTATGGCTATGGAAATGCTTCTATTTCCAAGATTCATCTGAACAACGGTATTGTTGATGATCCTATCACGGACGAGCAGATCCAGAACCCTCAGGAGATTGTTGCATACGGGAATACGCTTTATATTCTTGACTGGGGGCACTATACTGAGGATTATTCCCAGCAGTTGGATGCTGGCCTGTACTGTTACTATAATGGTACGGTCACAAAGCTGATTGAAGATGCCACTGGTTTGGGTGTCGGACTGGTGTATTTGAATGGTTCTGTCGTTGTCGGTTATAACCTCGTGACCTTCAATGCCCCTTATGGAAGTACCTCCGAACCGACCTACACGATGTTTAATACTTATACGGGCACGAAGTCAAATCTGGTTCTTTCGGGTGATCAGGGTTACGAGATATTCAGTCCTGCCGCCATCGCTGTGGATCCTCTTAGGGGTCATATCATCATTGCCTCACGTCAGAAAGATGAATATGGTTATGCCAGCTACACCCTCCCCGGCTATGCGAATATGTACACCACTCAGGGAGAGTATATCAAGAACTCGCACTTCGAGACAGGCATTGAGCCCCATATGGTTGGCTTCGCACTTACGACGACCGTTACCAATCAATGAAACACCTTGTTGGTCTTCTGATCATCCTGTCACTATTCTCCTGCGGTGGGCGGACAGCCCGTCCTCAGGGGGATGGTGACAGTCTTGTTTTCAAATATGCCACTCTGCCTTCAGTTGTCGAGTATGACGGCTATACAGTGGTGTCACTGGCCAACCCGTGGAAGGATGACAAAGCCCTTCACACCTATGTCTTGGTTCCCCGCGAGGCCCAGATGCCTGTCCATCTGCCGAAAGGTACGGTTATCCGTACACCCTTGGAGCGGGCGGTGATCTTCACAACGGTGCACAGCGCCTTGCTGATGACCCTCGGCTGTCAGGACAGGATAGCGGGGGTGGCTGATCTGAAGTACATCAAGATCCCCTGGATTCAGGAACAGGTGGCACAGGGACATATCGTTGATTGTGGCGACGGTATGAGCCCGGTCATTGAGAAGATCATCGACCTGCATCCTGACGCCATCCTCTTGTCTCCCTTTGAGAACAGTGGTGGCTATGGTAAGTTGGAGGATATCGACATCCCGCTTGTGGAGTGTGCGGAGTATATGGAAGTGTCGCCGTTGGCCCGTGCCGAGTGGATGCGCTTCTATGGTCTGCTCTTCGGCTGTCAACAGAAGGCCGACAGTCTCTTTGCCGTTGTCGATAGAAACTACAACGCCTTAACACAGAGGGACGGTTCTTCTGTGTCGGGCTCAACACAAAAGAATCGTCCCTCTGTGTTGCTTGATAAGGTGACAGGCAGTGTCTGGTATGTGCCAGGCGGTCAGAGTACGATCGGTCAGATGGTGAAGGATGCAGGAGGACAGTATCCCTGGGCGGAGGATGAGCATAGTGGTTCCGTCTCTCTCCCTTTCGAGGCGGTTCTGGAAAAAGCCGGCGAGGCCGACGTATGGTTCTTCCGCTATAGCAGTGATCACGACATGACCTATTCAGAACTCCGTGCCGAGCACCATGGCTATGACCAGTTTCATGCCTTCCAGACAGGAGAGGTCTATGGTTGTAATGTCGAGCTTTCTCTCTTTTACGAGGAATCGCCCTTCCGTCCAGACTGGCTGTTGAACGACTTCATCCAGATGATCCATCCGGAGAAGGGGTCCTCTGAACCATTAAGGTATTATCATAAGTTGGAAGCCCAATGACGGCTTAGTTGATCTTCGACGTCATCGCGCTACGCACGCCCTTATAATTCTTCAGGTATGCCTTGGCTGATCCGAAACTCAGGAACAGGTCAAGGCGTACTGGTATATGATTCTGGTCGTCCGTGATGTAGAACCGGATCAGTTCATGACTCTTGTTGTCCTCCCACTCATAGAAGGAAAAGACCAAACAGCGGAACTTCTCCTTGGTATCGCTCACCTTGAAGTTCTCCTTACCGCGGAACTCTAACCAGGAGTTGCTCAGATGACGTGCATCGCTGATGGGCATGCGGATGATCTCGCCCTTCTTCATATTTGTCGCATCGAAATTGCGGGCACGCAGGAAGATCGACATCATATCGTAGATACAGGCCTTGTAGCCAGTGGTCTTCCAGTGTTCCTCGCCGTCGGCATCGATACGGTGCTTCTTCAGTTTGCTGTGGCCGTTGGGGTAGCTATACCAGATCTCGTCCACATAATATCTGTCCCCTTCACGGGCGCCCTTGCGGAAGTAGAGCGGCGACAGGTCTGTGCTGCAGTATGACAGCAGCGTGTCGCGCATCATAAAGTATTTGTCGAGTTTGTCGTTACCGCGTGTAATCAGGTAGGATTTCCAGGCGTCCTTTCCCTCGAACTTCGTCATCTTCGTGTCCATGGCGGCAGAACCCACCTTCATCCAGATAAACTTCCAGTTGAAGTAGAGGTCGTAGGTCAGTGACTCGCCCGACTTGAAGGCAGTGTTCTCTATGCCGCACTGGGACTGGGCCAGAGCCGACATGGCAAAGCCACACATGAGGCATGCTGTGATGATGATCCTTTTCATATGATTACTTTTTTACTTTTTGTCCTTTTCGCCTTTTACCTTTATCTGGTCTTTGTTATATTCTATTCCCAGATCCTTGGCACGTTTGGCGTTGCGGTTCTGGAGTTTCTTCTTGTTGTCTCCCTTCTGTTTCGTGATGGCCGCAGGCTTCTGCAAATAACGTGGGGTAGCAGTGAGGTTCCACGATTGGGAGATGTCCCACTTCTCCTTGCACTCAATCACACGGGGGTAGTAATAGACATCCTCAGGCTGTAGGTTGGCATCGTAGTCACCCGTGTCCCAGATGCCATTGTTGTTCGCATCCACGAAGGCCCTGATATAGTATTTCGCGGGGGTGACATAGTCGAAATGAGCCGTATTGCCCTTGGCCAGCACCTCCTTTACCATGTTACCGCTGGAATTCAGCAACTGAACGCGTAGTGGCAGGGTGTCTGTGATACCGCTTAAGGTGAGCGTCAAGGTGCTATACTCATCCAGCGTCTTCACCTTGATACCCTGTTTGAAGGGATCAGAGACCAGACCGTAGATATCCTCGAAGGCTGCCGAATCGACTTCAAGACTATACTCTATACCGGGCTGCCATTCCGCCATCATCTCAAAGCGGCGTAGCTGATTCGGTACGGGATGGAAGGTGAATGGTGCCTCGTACCATAACGAGTCGATCATCGAGTAGAGATGGACGGCCGCCGTATCGCAACGTTGCAGGGGTGTGGGCATCTCAATAGTGATCATCTTATCAGGATCCATCTTCGTGGGGATGGAGAAGTTCGGCTTCAGCGGGGTCACAGGGTAGATGGAGTCGTATTTCTCATCCCGTTTCTTCCGCTTCTCCTGTTCTTTCAGCCATTTCTCTATCTCACTGGTCTTTTCTTTCTGCCGTTTCTCGTACGACACTTTAGCCAACATCTCCACGGCCGAGTCTGTATGAAGGACCAGGTTCCCCAAGGTATCGGTCATCATGTAGCTGATGTCCATCCGTAGTGTGTCCTGGTTGACGAGTGTCGTGTCACGCAACCAGTAGTGGATGGTGTCGCGCTTCTCCGTAGCCTCGATGACGAAAGCACTGTCGGCGTCGAAGTTCAGACCCTTGATGATGGGCAACAGGGAGTCGCCACAGCTGAAGAACAGGCTGAACTTCTCTGCGTCCTTGCGCTCTGTCTTGATCAGATAGCGATCCGTTGTGGCATGGGTAAAGGCCATCAGGGTGATATCGTCGGGCAGGAAGTGGGTATAGGGTGTCTGCTTGAAGGCGTCGATGTGCAGCGAGTCGCGCCAGATAGTATCGATCCTGACATCTGGTTTTGAGCCAGGCACGAAAGTGTCATGGTTATAAGCGATCATTTCACTTTTCTGTGAGAAACGGAAATCACCGTCCATTTCCTGCAGAGCGTAGGCTCGGTAAGTGCCGGGGGCGATACCTTTGATGACGAAATGGCCGCGACTGTCAGTACGGGAGACGCGCAGCATCGGCTTGGTCTTGAAAGCAGAGTCAGCCAGATCATTGTAAAGTCCCACGGAGATACCCTTGATAGGTTCTAGGTTACTAGCATCGAGCACATAGCCCGAGACTTCCAGGGTGTCAATCTGATCGCCGGTGGAGAAGCTATATGTGTAGCTTCCCATGGGGTTGCCCTCGTTGTTGTCGCTGATGGCGTCGCTGAAGTCGATGGTGTAGGTCGTGTTTTCCTTCAGTGTATCCTGCAGTTCCACCACGATCTTCTTACCGGCTGCCTGGATCTCAGGTGTCTCTAATTGTGGCGGAGAGACAACGACCTTGTTGGTAGCGTCCTCCAGTTTGATGTACTCATTGAAGAAAATGGTGATTTTCTTGGCCTTGACGTTGGTTGATAGGTCGGCAGGGTTACTGCCCATGACCACGGGTGGATCATCGTCGAACCAACCGCCGTCGGGTTGTCCCATTCGTGCACAGGATATCGTGAATAATGAATAGTGGATAGTGAATAGTGCCAATGCTAACAATGGCAATATTCTCATGCTATTGAATGGTCTGTCTTTCCTCATCCTCAACGATTCACTATCAACTATTAACTATTCAATTTGAGCAACTGCTCTATCGTCTCCCGTGAGTTGCTCAGGCGAGGCACCTTGTGCTGTCCGCCGAGTTTACCGCGCAGCTTCAGCCAGTCGTTGAAGAGACTGGGACGTGCCTCGACAATCTCCAGATGCTGGAGCGTGATATCTTTATAACGTTTGGCTTCGTAGTCGCTGTTGATCTCCTGCAGACGCTTGTCAAGCAGGTCGGCAAACTGTTGCAGGTCTGCGGGGCGTTTCGAGAACTCAATGAGCCACTGGTGGCGGCATTTTGCCTTCTCATCCATAAACACGGGGGCTGCTGTATATTCCAGCACTTCTGCACCTGTCTGCTCACAGGCGTATGCCAATCCCTGTTCTGCGTTATCGACAATCAGTTCCTCACCGAAGGCATTGATGAAATGCTTCGTACGTCCGCTGATAATGAACTTATAGGGATTGGTGGAAGTGAACTGGACGGTATCTCCGATCTCATAGCGCCAGAGACCGCACGAGGTGGAGATCACCATAGCGTAGTTCTTACCCGTCTCCACCGCCCAGAGGGGTATGGGGGCACCGCCCTCCATGGGGATGAACTCATAAAACACCCCATAATCAAGCATCAACAGCATCGCCTTATCCGCTGGATCGTCTTGGATGCCGAAGAAACCCTCACTGGCGTTATAGGTCTCCATATAGTGCATATTGGGCGAAGTGATCAGGCGCTTGTACTGTTCCCGGTAGGGCGTAAAGGCCACACCGCCGTGGAAGAACACCTCAATATTAGGCCAAACCTCCTCCAAATGCGTCTTGCCCGTCAGTTCCATCATACAGGTGAGTACGGAGAGCATCCAGGAGGGCACGCCGGAGATGTTGGTCACATTTTGGTTCATGGCCTCCTCGGCAATCCGTTCGCGCTTTACCTCGAAGTCGGAGAGTAGGGCCGTCTGCTTCTTCGGCACACGGACGAAGTTCACCAGCGGGTTGATATTCTCGATGAGGATGGCACTGAGATCGCCCACCAAAGAGTCCTTCAGGTTATAGTTCGGTGCATGACTGCCGCCGAGGATGAGACCCTTGCCGTCGAACATCCTTGACTTCGGGTTGTTCCGCAGATAGATGGCCACAGAGTCACGGCCACCGGCATAATGGATCTTCTGCAGCCCCTCAGGGCTGACGGGAATGAATTTCGACTTGTCATTGGTAGTACCCGATGACTTCGCATACCATTTGACCTTACCGGGCCAGAGGATATCCGCCTCGCCATGGCGCATACGGTCGATGTCGCCTTTCAGTTCCTCGTATGTATTGACAGGTACTTGACTGATAAAATCTTCGTAATCCTTCATGCTGCTAAAGGCATGGTTACGTCCGAATTCTGTATCACCAGCCGTTTTGATCAGATGACTAAGCACGGCTCGTTGTAAGGCCTCGCCCTCATGCTGGTACTTCTCCAAAGCACGCTGGCGAGGAATAAATAACTTTCCAACTAATGATGTCAGACTCATTCCTATTTGAGAGTTTTGGATGCAAAATTACGCAAATCCCTTGTAACTGCGGAATAATTTACGATTTTTTTGTATAATAAGGTATAAAGGAGTCGTCCCACCTACAGCATGGAGAGCGCTTTGTTCTCGGCGGCTTCCATGATCTCGCGCTCGCCGGGACCCTTGTCGTTGATACCGCAGAGATGCAGGATGCCGTGGATTATCACACGGTGCAACTCCTCGTCGTACGGACGTCCGAACTTGTCGGCATTGGTGAAGACAGTGTCGAGCGAGATAATGATATCACCGCTGATGGTTTTCTTCTCCGTATAATCAAATGTGATGATGTCTGTATAGTAGTCGTGACCCAAATATTCGTTGTTCACCTCCAGGATCTTGTCATCGTTGACAAACAAATAGCCGATTTCACCGATCTTTTTGCCATACGACTCCGCCACCCGGTGAATCCAACTGGATGTGTCACGTTTCTTGATGTTGGGGAACCTCACCCCCTCAGCCTCGTAGGTAATCATAACTATTCACTATAAACTATCCACTATCAACTCTTCTTCGGCAGATAAGGAGTCACATCGACGCCGAAGTGTGCCAGCTCGCGTAAGGCGCTCGATGACACGCTGGCCAATTCAGGTTCGGTATAGAGCAGGATCGTCTCAATACCGCCGAGTTTACGGTTGAAGTCGGCCTGCCACTGCTCGTACTCGAAATCGCTCACGGTACGTACGCCTTTCACGATGAATTGGGCGTTTTCGGCTTTGGCGAATTCCATGGCCAACCCGTGGTAGGGCTTGACCTCGATACGCTTGTTGTCTGCATAGAGGTCCCGGATGGCCTGCATCCGTTCTTCCGCAGGGCGCATGTTCGGCTTGTGCACATTGTCACCCACCACGCCGATGACCAGGCGGTCAAACAACGGCAAGGCCCGGCGCACGATACTGTCGTGACCGATGGTAAACGGGTCGAAACTCCCAACAAATATTCCTGTCCTCATCTATCAATTATCATCTATGAACTATCAACTACTCAAACAGATTTGGCTCCATGATGTTTCCGCCATAGGGGTTGCGTCCGAAATGCTTGTAGGCCAGCTCCGTCACCATACGGCCACGGGGCGTACGCTTGATGAAGCCCTCCATGATGAGGAAGGGCTCATAGACCTCCTCGACGGTGCCGGCATCCTCGCCGACGGCGGTGGCGATGGTGGTGATGCCCACAGGACCGCCCTTGAACTTGTCAATGATCGTCAGCAGGATCTTATTGTCGATTTCATCGAGACCATACTTGTCGATGTTCAGGGCTGCCAGGGCGATCTTCGTGATCTTCGTGTCGATATGGCCGTCACCCTTCACCTGTGCGAAGTCGCGCACACGGCGCAACAGGGCGTTGGCGATACGGGGCGTACCACGGCTGCGACCAGCGATCTCCAAGGCCGCATCCTCTGTGATGGGGACGCCGAGGATACCTGCCGAACGCTCGATGATCGTCTGCAGCGTCTGGGGCTCGTAGTACTCCAGGTGCATGTTGATGCCAAAGCGGGCCCGAAGGGGAGCCGTGAGCAGGCCGCTGCGGGTGGTGGCACCCACCAGTGTAAAGGGGTTGAGATCGATCTGGATCGAACGCGCCGATGGACCCTTGTCGATCATGATATCGATACGGTAGTCTTCCATGGCAGAATACAGGTATTCTTCTACGACGGGTGACAGACGGTGGATCTCGTCGATGAAGAGCACGTCATTCTTCTCCAGTGAGGTCAGGATGCCCGCCAGGTCACCTGGTTTGTCGAGCACGGGACCCGAGGTGATCTTGAAGCCCACACCGAGTTCGTTGGCGATGATATTCGAGAGCGTAGTCTTGCCCAGTCCGGGGGGACCGTGTAACAGCGTGTGGTCGAGGGGCTCGCCACGGTACTTGGCGGCCTCGACGAACACCTCCAGATTCTCCACCACCTTTTTCTGTCCACTGAAATCATGGAAGCTCAGGGGGCGTAGCGCGTTCTCAAAGTCCTTCTCGCCTTGGGAGAATCGTTCTTCGCGTATGTCAAAATCGTCGTCTATCATACTATCTTTCCGCTATCGGTTGCAAAAGTACAAAATTAATTTGTAATTATGCCCGCTGAAACGAAAAAACTGAAAAGATATGTTGAAGATTATCGTCTGATAGCCATCATTGTGAGATCATCGCTCTGTTCGTCATCCCCGATGAAGTCGTTGACGGCCTGGGTCATGCGTTCTATCAGAACCTTCGGAGAGAACTCCCCAGCCTGGATGGCACGGTTCACCTCGTCGAAGACCCGTTCAATGCCGAACATCTTATAATTGGCTTTCATGGCCTCGTTCAGTCCGTCGGTGTAGAACAGGATGGTGGATCCCGGCTCTATGATGACTTCCTGTGTCTGATACTGTGATTTTGCAAGGGGACCCACGGGGTAAGAACGATTCACAGACAACTGCTGTACCCCTTGATGGATCAGGATAGGAGCCTCGTGGCCGGCATTACAATAACGTAACAGACCGGAGGTCAGGTCGAGTATGCCGACGAAGAGGGTGACGAACATGAAGTTCTTGTTGTTCTCGTTCAGGTCATGGTTCATTTGCGAAACGATGCGATCAGGCATGCTCTCACCTTTGCCGTAAGCGCGGAACAGGCTTCTGGTCCTCTTAAACTTTGTTAAACATACTAGAGGTGACCTTCAGTCTCCTAAAGGTGACCATCACGCAGCTAAAGGTCACCTTTAGACTCGTAAAGGTCACCTTTAGAAAAGTCCCGATGACCGGGACAAAACTATCTTACGCGCGCGTACATATACGCGCGCATTTATAGTTGCTATACTTACTTTTTATCCCGCTCATCCCGCTCATCCCACACGTAAGATTTTTTACTTTAGGTGTAGGATGAGCGGGATGAGCGGGTTATTTTCTGAGTTTCTCTATTACCGTGCGCGGGCGCGCGAGAAACCAGCTGTCCGAAGTTCTTTATTTTGTCCCACCGCCGAGGGCAATATAGAGGGAGATGATAGCCTGGGCACCGTAGTACATGTTCGAAGCCTCATTGAGCTGGGCGCTGAGGAGCGACTCCTGGGCGGTGAGCACCTCGAGGTACTGGGCCTTACCGTTGTCCATCAGCTCGTGGGTGCCGACGTATGCCTCATGCAACACCTCCACCTGACGGTGGTAGTACTTGTGCAGCTCACGGGAAGACTGGCAGTCGGAGATCGCCTCGTTCACCTCGTTACCAGCATCGATGATGGCCTGTACGTATTTCTTCTTCAGGTTCTCCTCGGAGAGTTTGCTCGACTTGTAGTTGGCGTTGATCTCGCCACGGGCGAAGATGGGCTGCGAGAGTGAACCGATAATCTGCCACATCAGTTTGCTGGGATTGACGAGTCCGCCGTTGTTCGACCATCCGCCCTCTCCCGTCAGCCTGATGTTGGGATAGAAGGCAGCGCGGGCGGCCTGCACATTATAGAAGGCTTCCTCCATATAGGCATTGGCCAGACGGATGTCGGGACGACGCTCGATCATCATGGCGGGTACACCGATCTTCGAATAGCGCTCCTCGAACAGACGCTGACCCTCGGTAGCCGAGTGGTAGTCTTCACTGGCACCCCAATGCGAGCGCTCGATGTGCTGCGGGGTGATGCAGAGCAGGCTGCAGATCTCGTTCTCCGTAGAGCGGATGCTGCGCTTGATGCTGACAATCTGCAACTTCACGTCGAGCCAGGAAGACTCCTGCTGGTTAACAGCCGTTGAGTAAGCCTGACCGTTCTCATAGAGGGCCTGTTGGGTATCCAATGAGGCTTTCCACAGGCTGTCGGTCTCGATGAGGATATCCAGTTCACGGTCGAGCAACTGGAGATAGAAGTACTCCTGAGCGATGGTACTGATGAGGTTGGAACGGGTGGATTCCTCAGTAATCTGTGCCTGCAACAGGGCGGCCTTGGCAGCGCGCTTCTTATTGGTCATGGAACCGAACACATCGATCTCCCACGACAGGTCGAGCGGAATGGTGTAGCTCTTCGTGGGCTTGGCCCCGTCGAAGCTGGAGAGGGAACCCTGCGGCGAGAAGTAAAGCGACGGCAGGAAGGCCAGTTTCTTGGTCCTCAACGAGATCTCGCTCTTCTCGATATTGATGCGGGCAGTGTTCAGGTCGGTGTTGTTGGCCAATGCCTGCTCAATAAGCTGCTGCAGCAGGGGATCGGTGAAGAACTCGCGCCACGACATCTCGGCGATGGACTCGCCACTCGTTGCCGAGGTGATGTCCTGCGTCGTGCCGAAGACATTTTCCGGTTCCTCGACGGTCTTCTCATATTTATTATATAGGCCGCAGCCCGTGAGCATCATACTCACGGCTGCAACGACAATGATATTGCTAAGTCTTTTCATAACTTTCAATTTTGACGTTTCACTTCCACAACTTCTGCCTCTTCCTTGCCCTGGAACTTCTCGTGCATCTTCTGGAACAAGATGAAGAAGGCGGGTACGACGAAGAGCAGGGAGATGGTACCGACAGACATACCGCCGATGACACCAAGGGCGAGGGCACGGTTACCGTTAGCACCGGCACCACCCTCGATAACGAGCGGTATCATACCGATGATCATCGTGGCCACTGTCATCAGGATCGGGCGCAGACGCTCCTTGCAGGCGGCGAAGGCTGAGTCAACGATACCCATACCATGCTTACGGTGCTCAGAGGCCACCTCGGTAATCAGGATGGCGGTCTTAGCCAACAGTCCGATCAGCATGATCACACCCGTCTGCAGGTAGATATTGTTCTCCATTCCCGGTAGACCAATCAGTGAAACAAGCCACGTGATACCGAAGGCACCCATCAGGCCGAAAGGAACGCTGAACAGCACGGCCCACGG
>JAGCPV010000054.1 GCA_017965475.1 Prevotella sp. | reverse complement strand
GTAGATACCCTTTACCAGAGGATCCTCTGGGCCTACCACGACCATGTTGATATTATTCTCAACACAGAAGGATTTGATGGCCTCGAAGTCATCTGCCTTCATGGCGACATTCTCGCCGCAATTGCTCGTACCGGCATTGCCTGGTGCGATGAACAGTTTCTCACATTTCTCACTCTGAGCGATTTTCCATGCCAAGGCGTGCTCACGTCCGCCGCTGCCTAACAGTAATATCTTCATATTTGACGATTTGACAATTTACAATTTTACAATTTACTACTTTTTTAAGAAATCTTCGAAGTATTGGGTAATGCGTTCATGCAGATGCACAGAAGCATGTCCACGCATATTGTGTTCCTCACCGGGATAGGCGAAGAAATCAGGTTGGGTACCGGCTTTGATACAGGCATCAAGGAACGAGAGACAATGCTGAGGCACTACCGTGTTGTCATTATAACCCGTGATGATCTGCAATTTACCCTTCAAGTTTTTGGCCTTGTCGATAAGGCTGCTCTTGGCATAACCCTCGGGATTATTCCCGGGTGTACCCATATAACGTTCACCATACATTACCTCATACCATTTCCAGTCGATGACAGGACCTCCGGCCACACCTACCTTGAACACATCGGGATAGTTGGTCATCAGCGAGATGGTCATAAATCCACCGAAACTCCAACCATGAACACCCAGTCGGTTCATATCGACATAGGACAGGGTACGCAGATAATCTACGCCCTTCATCTGATCCTGCATCTCAATCTGTCCTAACTGGTGGAAGGTGGCCTGCTCGAAATCGCGACCACGATACTGGCTACCACGATTGTCGAGAATAAAGACGATATAGCCCTTCTGTGCCATATAGGTCTCCCACGATCGACTGGCCCAGTGCCAGGAAGCTTGTATGTTGTTGGCGTGAGGACCACCATAGACATAGACTACAGTGGGGTACTTCTGGGCAGGGTTGAAATCATAGGGTTTCACCATCCTATAATAGAGATCCGTGATGCCGTCGGCAGCCTTGATGCTACCGCACTCGAAGATGGGCTGTTGGTAACCCGTCCAAGGATCTTCAGCCTCTAAGAGATTCGTATGAACTGGTGTCTTTTTTGTCAAATCGACAACATCGATGACTCGTGGTCTTGTGGGCGTCGAGAATCTGTCGATGAGGAAGTTGCCTGAGGGGGATAAAATACCACTGTGTACACCATCCACCGTTTCCAGCTGTTTGATGTTTCCTGTCATACTGACACTATAAAGCCGATGATGCAAGGGGTGTTCCTTATTGGCCTTGAAGATGATGGTCTTTTGTTTCTCATTGAAACCCAATACCTCCAACACGACCCATGGACCGCTGGTGAGTTGTTTGAGTTCATTTCCTTTCGTGTCGAAAAGGTAAAGATGGTTGTAGCCGTCCTTTTGACTCTGCATGATGAACTTCGTGGCATCCCATGGTAGGAATACGATCGGGTGCAACGGTTCCACGTATTTGTCGGAAGTCTCACGATAGAGTTCGACAATCTTGGCTCCTGATACAGCATCGTAGGCCACTAGCCGACAATCGTTCTGCTGTCGGTTCAACTCGAACATATAGATGGTCTTCGCATCAGGATTCCATGCTATATTCGTGAAATAACGGTCAGTGGGGTCACCAGTTTGGAGATAGATGGTCTTCTGGGTCTTCAGATCATAGACACCCACTGTCACCTTGTGGCTGGTCATCCCAGCCATCGGGTATTTGTCGGGTTCGTATGAAGCTTCGCGGGGGAAGATATCTACCTGTGGGTAGTCGGCCACCATACTCTGATCCATGCGGTAGAAAGCTAGACGGTTACCATCAGGACTCCAGAACGTGCCTTTCTCAATTCCAAACTCATTACGGTGGACAGACTGTCCATAAACTAACTCGCGTGAGCCGTCGGTGGTGAGCTGGTGCTTCTTGCCATCACCGTCAACTACGAACAACTGGTGGTCCTCTACATAGGCAGTGGCGCGCGATGTTGAGTTCCAATCATTGGCTTCTTGTCCCGAGATGCTGTCTTGCCAGACTATTTTCTTAGCCTTAAAGTCAACCAAGATAAACGCCTTCCTGTTACCTAAAGCAACGATGGGCTTGTTGGGGTAGGGGAAGGTGGCGTTCATCAGATGACGCACGTATGTATCATCGTCACTCTTGGCCCAGGAGTTGATCTCGTCGAGGGTGAACAGCCGATTCTTCTTACCTGTCTTCGTGTCGATGGTATAACACTCCTCCACATCGGTCTGAATCAACTCGTCGCCCCACCATGTCAACCAGAGGTTCTTGGGTTGCATGTTGTGGTAGTTCGTACCACCGAAGTTCAGATCCTCAAGGGTGAAGAGTTTATCTTGGGCTGTCATGGTCGTTGGGCTTGCTAGTCCGACTAAAAGAACTAGTCTGGCTAGATTCTTAATCTTCTTCATCATCGTCGAATCTCCTGCCTTTTCTTCCGAAATCCTTGCCTTTCCCGAAGGAACGACCTTTCCCGCTGCGATCGAAACGCTCGTGACCATCACGCCCTTTACGCTCTCTCCGATTGTCCTGTTTCAGATCATGCCGATGGAAGGTGAAGGAACGGATATCGGCTTCTTCATTCTGTTCGGTCTCCTCCAGCCGTTGTTTGAACTCACGGTTTTTCTTGAAACGGTGCTTCTCGGCCATCTGGCGTTTCTCTTCTTCTGTCTTAACGATGCCACCCTCAGAACGGAAGTCCTTCAACCTCCCGTCAAACATCTGGTATTTACGGAACTCACATTCCAGTGAACCATTGTAGAGGGGTATCTTGATGCTGGGCTTCAGACCAATCTGGTCGAAGCATTCTTCCCGATAGGAGAGCACCCAGGCGTCGTTGCCCTTGAACTGATGCTTCAGCCGTTCGCCAATCATCTTGTAGGTACCCAACAGGTCGGGCGTAGAGATCCTTTCGCCATAAGGTGGGTTAGTGATGATGATGCTTTTCGCCTGTGGTTGAGTGAAGTCCTTGAAGTCCTGTTGTCTGACTGTGATCTCGTTGGTCAGTCCTGCGGCCTTTATGTTCATCAGGGCAGTGTTCACCGCCTTGATGTCACAGTCGTAGCCGTAAATGTGGTGTTTGAACTCCCGTTCCTGGCTCTCGTCATTATAAATCTTGTCGAAGAGATCGGCATCAAAATCCGGCCATTTCTCGAAAGCATATTCCTTACGGAACAGACCCGGTGCCATGTTTTTGGCGATCAATGCAGCTTCTATGAGCAGTGTGCCAGACCCACACATCGGGTCAATAAAGTCCGTGTCGCCCTGCCAGCCAGACATCAGGATCATACCTGCAGCCAGCACCTCGTTCAGGGGAGCCTCTACACTCTCCTGACGGTAGCCCCGGCGATGCAGGGACTCACCACTGGAGTCGAGGCTCAGCGTACACTGGTCCTCGGCGATATGTATGTTCAGGCGGATGTCGGGATTGGCCACAGAGATGTTCGGACGCTTGCCCGTCTTCTCACGGAACTGATCCACAATGGCATCCTTTACTTTATATGCTACGAATTTCGAGTGGCGGAACTCTTCAGAGAAAACGACGGCATCCACGGCAAAGGTCTTGTCTGTCCCGATATAGTCGGTCCAGTCGATTTTCTTGATCTCTTCATAGACATCGTCCGCACAGTTTGCCTTGAAATGGCGGATGGGCTTCAGAATCCTGATAGCAGTGTGTAATTGGAAATTGGCACGGTACATGGTTTCCTTGTCACCTGTAAACGAAACCATCCGTCTGCCGGCCTTTACGTCTTGAACCCCCATTTGGGTCAACTCTTTCGCCAGTACAGGTTCTAGTCCCATGAACGTCTTGGCGATTAATTCAAATTTCTGTTCCATTATTGTGTTCCAAATTGAGCAATTGGTGGAATTGCGTGTGCAAAGTTAATGGAAGTTCATGGAAAAATGCCCTTTTTTATTGTTAATCTAACAAAAAACAATGGTTTTTGCTAAAATTTATATATAAATTGTGGCAGTTTCGAAGAAAATATGTACTTTTGCGAAAGTTACACGAAAGAAGATGTTAGGACTGTTGCTATATTCCCAGTTGGAAAACCCCATGATGATTTATTTCATTTGGGGACTGGGTGTTCTGTTGACCATTGGTCTTATCATCTCCTTTATTCTCCAGCGGCGCACGGGCCAGAGACTGAAGAACGAACTGGCGGAACTGAATAGACTGAAGGAGGGTAACGTCGAGTATGAGTTCGTCGTGAAGGCCATGAAGTTGAGTACATGGCATATCAATCCGAAACTTCGCACCATCACGATGGATAATGACTTCCGTGAGGGGCAGGACAATTATATGCCATCGCCGGAGTCTCATGTGGCGTTGCTATATGAGATGATTGATAAGTCCGATGTCCAGCGTGTCATAGCGGCACTCGATGACATCTGTACGGGTCGGAGCAATTTCTATCACCAGCAGTATCGCATCAAGTCTGGTAATTCGGGCATGACGTATTGGGAGGAGAGTTTTGCCATCATTGCTGACCGTGATGCCGACGGTAATCCTTCGAAGATCGTAGGTACCACGATGCGTATCGACGAACGTAAGAAGTTGGAGGCAGATCTTATCAAAGCCCGTAACAAAGCCGAAGAGAGCGACCGTCTAAAGACTGCCTTCCTGGCGAATATGGGGCATGAGATCCGTACGCCTCTCAATGCCATCGTGGGCTTCGCTGACCTGTTACCTGTTGTCGAGAGCGAGGAAGACCGTAACCAGCTCATCAATGAGATCCAGAATAACAACCGCAAGCTCTTGCGTATTATCGATGGTCTGGTGAGTATGTCGAAGGTTGAGGCCGAGGGCAAGAACCTCGTCAAGTCGCAGACCGATCTGGTGGCATTGTTAAAGGATATTGCCAAGGATCATGCCACGATCATTGATCAGCAGAATGTGGCGTTCGTTACTCAGTTCCCCTATTCGCAACTGATGATGAATACCGATGTCGCCAAACTGACAGAGATTGTCAATAACCTGATGCAGAACGCTGTGAAATTTACGCAGAAAGGTCGTATCACGTTAGGGTTTGACCTGCAGGAAGGCGATCATGTACGTCTCTGGGTGAAGGATACTGGTAAGGGAATCCCTGAGGCAGATCTGGCGAAGATCTTCGATCGTTTTGTCAAACTCGATGAGTATATTCCTGGTACGGGTCTTGGACTGTCCGTGGCAAAGTCCCACGCTACCAGCCTTGGTGGTTCCATCGGTGTCGATTCCCGTCTGGGACAGGGCTCTCTGTTCTGGGTTGATCTGCCGTTGTCTTGATATTTTTGATGGTCTGCAACTTTTTCCGCTTTGCTTCCGTCTAACAGACAGAAGTAATGAAACAAAAGAATATGATTATGAGAAAAAGACAATTAGTTGTGGTTGGTATGATGATGGCAGCAACCATCATGATGACATCTTGTGTGACTCGTTGTGGGCAACAGACGGTGTTTGGTGAGAAGACGATTTCAGAAAACCGTCTGTTGAAAGGTTTCGAGGAGATTGAGATCAACGGTTCTCCTACTGTTTACTACACGCAGAGCGACTCTTTCTCCGTCACGGTGAAGGGACCTGAGAGCCGGGTGGAGAATATCCTGACAGAAACGAATGGAAAGACGCTGGTCATCCGTAACAAAGGTAAAATGGGCCCGGTCAATATCCAGTTGGGCGATGATGGTGGACTTACAGTCTATGTGACCTCCCCTGATCTTACAGGCGTTCGTTTGAGTGGTTCAGGCGATTTCATCAGTGATCAGCGCGTCGATACCGATCAGATGGAGATCATGCTTCGCGGTTCAGGTGATATCGACATAAAGGATCTGATCTGTGACCGTTGTAACGTGGAACTTGTCGGTTCTGGCGATATTGATCTTGATCGTCTGGATACGAAGGAGTTATCTGCCTCGCTTGTCGGCTCTGGCGATATCGAACTCCATCTGTGGAACACAGAAGACTCCCGTCTTGCTTTGAGGGGCTCCGGGGATATAGATGCGACATTCCACCAGAACTGTAAAGCTGTGGAATGTGAACTGAGAGGTTCTGGCGACATCACCTTAAAAGGCGAGGTGTCTCGTTTCTCTAAAGAGAAAAGTGGTTCAGGTGACGTGAGCGTTGGACAATTGACTATACGACCATAAGTTTCACAAGGAAAACATAGTCATGCAATAAAACTGATGGGAATACGTTATTAAGAGGTGTTGAAACGTATTCCCATAGTTGTTTTACTAACCCTGACTGCTCTGGCGGCCAGGGCACAGTATGATGTAGCCTTTGGTCATTACTGGGCGATGGAACCATCTTTCAACCCTGCGGCAGTGGGCAAGGAGTCGAAGCTGAACGTGGCAGTGGCATACGCCCTCCAGATGGCTGGCTTCGAGCACAATCCGAACACGATGTATGCTGCTGCCGATATGCCGTTCTATGCCCTGAAGTCCTATCATGGTGCAGGCATCCAGTTTATCAATGATAACATCGGCCTGTTCTCCCATAAGCGTTTTGGCTTGCAATATGCCTACCAGCCACAGTTCCTTGGGGGAAAGTTCAGTGCAGGTCTGCAACTGAGTATGCTCAGCGAGACTTTCGACGGCTCAAAGGCGGAACTGGAGGATCCCAACGATCCTGTTTTCACCAAATCATCTATCAATGGTACGGGTTTCGATGTCTCACTGGGTGTCTATTATAAACATCGCAACTGGTATGTCGGAATCTCGGCATTACACCTGAATTCACCCACAGTGAACCTGGGTGACAGAAACGAACTGAGTATCTCTTCCACCTATTATTTGACAGGCGGATACAATATTCGTCTGAAAAATCCGTTTCTATCCATACAGACCTCTGCTCTGGGACGGACGGATGGCGTCGCCTACCGTGCGGATGTGTCAGGCCGACTGATATATACCCATGAGAAAAGGGTGATGTATGCAGGCCTGTCGTATAGTCCTACCAACTCTGTCACAGTACAGCTTGGCGGAGACATCAAAGGCATCAGGGTCGGGTACAGTTACGAGATATATACCTCGGCCATCAGTATCGGAAACGGAAGCCACGAGTTGTTCGTGGGCTATCAGACGGAACTGAACTTGTATAAGAAGGGCCGTAACCTGCATAAGAGTGTGAGATTCTTGTAAGCGCAAAATAGAAAAAAGTAAAAAAACGAAGATATGGAAAGAAAAGTTATTTACCTCTTTACCTCCTTGCTTCTATTGACCAGTTGCTTTGGCAGTAAGATGACGTCATCTGGTGGTGGTGAGGTAACTGGTACAGGGGGCAGGACATTCACAGAACCTACACCCTACGGTATGACCTTGGTAAAACGGGGTCATCTGAAGATGGGTATTGAGAATCAGGATAGTCTCTGGGGCAAGAACACCCCCGTGAGGGACATCTCCGTCGAAGGGTTCTGGATGGACGAGACCGAGGTGACCAATTCCAAGTACCGTCAGTTCGTCTATTACGTGCGCGACTCCATTCTCCGTGAACGTCTGGCCGAGATCGACGAGACCTACAAGACGGTGAAGACAGACAAGGATGGTGAGGAGATCGGCACCTTCATCAATTGGAAAAAGGCACTGCCCCGCAAGCCCAGTGAGGATGAGCAGGAGATCATCGATGGTCTTTATGTGACCAATCCCGTCACGGGCGAGAAGATGCTCGACTACCGTCAGATGAACTATCGTTATGAGGTTTATGACTATACAGCTGCAGCCTTGCGCCGTAACCGTCTCAATCCTCAGGAGCGGAATCTGAACACAGACCTTGCCGTCGATCCTAACGAGCAGGTGTGGATCTCCAAGGATACCGCCTATGTCGATGACGAGGGCAAGATCGTCAGGGAGACGATCAACCGTCAGCTGACAGGCCCATGGGACTTCCTGAATACCTATATCGTGAACGTGTTCCCTGATACCACCTGTTGGGTGAATGACTTCCCCAACGCCGACAATGAGATGTATATGCGCTACTACTTCTCCAATCCCGCCTATAACGACTATCCTGTTGTGGGTGTGACTTGGGAGCAGGCCAATGCCTTCTGTGCCTGGCGTACGGAATACCTGTTGAAAGGACTGGGTCCTGCAGCCCGTTTCGTGCAGCGCTACCGTCTGCCGACAGAGGCAGAGTGGGAGTATGCTGCCCGTGGTAAGGATCAGAATGAGTTCCCTTGGGACAATGAGGATGTGGCCAGCGGCAAGGGTTGTTTCTATGCCAACTTCAAGCCCGATGACGGTAACTATACCAAGGATGGCAACCTGATCACCAGTCGGGTGGGTATCTATTCTGCCAATAGCAATGGTCTGTATGATATGGCTGGTAACGTGGCTGAGTGGACCAGTACCGTCTATACCGCGGCTGGCGTCGATGCGATGAACGATATCAATCCGCAGTTGAAATACAACGCCGCCATCGAGGATCCCTATCGTCTGAAGAAGAAGAGCGTGCGTGGTGGCTCGTGGAAGGATCCTGAGTCATATATCCGTTCGGCTTGGCGCTCGTCAGAGTACCAGAATCAGCCGCGTTCGTATATCGGCTTCCGTTGTGTACGCAGTCTGGCGAACACCACCAGCGAGAAGGCAAAGAGCAAGAAATAGTCAAATTGTGAAACAGTCAAATCGTCCAATTACAACATGACAACATACAGCAAGTTTAATTTCGTATATAGGCTTCAGAAATGGATGGACAGTGTGCCTGGCCAGACCTTCCTGAACTATGCATACAGTTGGGGCGCCTCGATCGTGATCCTGGGTACGCTCTTCAAACTGACCCACCTGCCGGGAGCCAACTTTTTCCTGTTCCTCGGTATGGGTACGGAGGTATTCGTGTTCTTCATCTCAGCCTTCGACCGTCCATTCGACAAGACGACGGACGGCATGGAACTGGATACCCATGTGAAGACAGGCGATGAACTGCCAGAGGAGAGTGCTCAGGCGACGATCATTGGTGGCAATGGTGGTACGATCATCATTGGCGGAGGGGCTGCCAGCCAACCTGGCCTATCTGGCCTGTCTGGCGAGGCTAGCCCATCTAGTGAGACTAGTCAGACGAGCGTAGATACAGAGGCGATCGCCGCCGTATCGTCATCCGTGACGACCATGGCTGGCGGTTCTGCTGTCGCCCTGCCGACGGTGAACCCCGAACTGGAGGAGGCCACCACCAACTACGTGGATGAGTTGAAACGCTTGACAGAGATGCTCTCCCGTGTTTCTACACAGAGTGAGCGTCTGGCCCATGACTCCGAGGAGATGGAGAACCTGAACCGTACGCTGACAGGTATCACCAAGGTTTATGAGATGCAGCTGAAGAGTGCCAGTGCACAGATCGGCACCATCGACGAGATCAACGAACAGACCAAGAAGATGGCGGCTCAGATCCTGGAACTGAATAAGATCTACGCCCGTATGATTGAGGCGATGACCGCCAAGATGAACGTATAGGACAATGGCAATCAAGAAAAGACCCGTATCACCGCGCCAGAAGATGATCAATCTGATGTATGTCGTCTTGATGGCTATGCTCGCGCTGAATGTCTCTACGGAGGTGCTCAACGGCTTCTCCATCGTGGAGGAGAGTTTGAACCGTACGACGGGTAACTCAGCGAAGGAGAACCAGGCTATCTATGAGGATTTCGACACGCAGATGAAGGCCAATCCCCAGAAGGTGAAGGCGTGGTACGACAAAGCCCAGCAGGTGAAGATGATGAGCGACTCGCTCTATAACCTCGCGGCAGACCTTAAACTGTCCATCGTGCAGGAAGCCGACGGCAAGAACGGCGATCCTCAGAATATCCGTAATAAGGAAGACCTGGAAGCTGCCAATCAGGTGATGCTTTCGCTCAGTGGCGGTCGCGGACAGGAACTCTTCGATGCCATCAACTCCTTCCGTCAGCGCATGCTGAAGATGGTGACAGACGAGAAGCAGAAGCAGATCATCGCCAGCAACCTGACCACGGAGATTCCCAAGAATGCCATGACGATGGGTAAGAACTGGCAGGAGTATATGTTTGAGTCGATGCCCGCTGCGGCTGCCGTCACCCTGCTCTCGAAGTTACAGAGCGACGTGCGCTATGCCGAGGGTGAGGTGCTCCATACCCTCGTGCAGAACATCGACGTGAAGGATATTCGCGTAAATGCTCTGGAGGCCTTTGTCATCCCCAACTCGCAGACCATCGTCCGTGGTGATAAGTTCTCGGCCCATATCGTGATGGCTGCCGTGGATACGACGCAGGTGCCCGATATCTATATAGGTAATCAGAAGGTGACGCTCCAGGATAATCTCTATGAGCGGATCTGCGGTAGCACAGGTGACTTCACCCTCGCAGGCTACCTCGAGACCGTCAATGGTAACGGCGAGCGCATCCGTCGTGACTTCTCACAGAAATATACGGTGGTCGATCCCAGTGCCACGGTATCTGCCGACCTGATGAATATGCTGTATGCCGGCTATAACAACCCCATCAGCGTCAGTGTGCCAGGTGTGCCCCTGACAAAGGTGCAGGCCACGATGACCAACGGCACCCTGCAACCCGTAGGCCCCGGCAAGTATATCGCCCGTCCTGCGAAGATCGGAGAGAATGCCACCATCACCGTGGTCTCTACGAACACGGGCCGTCCCCAGCAGATGGGACAATACACGTTCCGTGTCAGGAAACTGCCCGATCCTACGCCGTATATCGCCATGAAGGACGAGCACGGCAATCCCACCCGTTACAAGGGCGGTGGTCTGGCCAAGTCGCAGTTGGTGGCTGCTGATGCCATCGGCGCCGCCATCGACGACGGTATCCTCGACATCGGCTTCCGTGTGCAGAGTTTCGAGACCGTGTTCTTCGACAATATGGGTAATGCCGTACCGATGGCCTCGGAGGGAGCCTCGTTCTCCAGCCGTCAGAAGGATACCTTCCGAAAACTGGCGCGCAACCGCCGGTTCTATATCTCCCGTGTGACGGTGGTAGGTCCCGACGGACTGACGCGAACGCTCCAGAACCCCATGGAGATCATTGTGAAGTAGTTTATTGTTGAAAGTTTATAGTTGATAGATGATATGAAAAGAGTTTTGTTCTTATTGACGATCGTACTGATGGCAGGCGCAGTACAGGCGCAGCCGAAGCAGCGCCGTGTGCAGCAACAGCAGCAGACAGAACAGCAGCAGAAGAAGAAAAACCCGTCTTCCGCGATGTCCATGCGGGCACAGATATCCTTCCCCACGGCAGTGGAAATGCCAGAGGAAGTGGTTTGGCGGCGCGATATCTATCGTGAACTGGACCTGATGCAGGATGAGAATGCCGGACTCTACTATCCCGTGGAGCCGCAGGGTAAGCAGTTGAACCTGTTTACCTATATCTTCAAACTCGCACAGAATGGCTATATCCCTGTCTATGAGTATCCGACGGACGGCAGCGACGTGTTCACTGATGACGCGAAGGTGCAGATGAAGACCATCCTCGACAACTATCATATCTACTACGAGGAACAGGATGGTAAGTTGAAGGTGGATAACAGCGACATCCCCTCCTCGGAGGTGCGGAAGTACTACCTGAAGGAGAGTGCCTATTACGATCAGGCCAACGCCTCGTTCCATATCAAGGTACTGGCCCTCTGTCCTGTGATGATGCGTGACGATGACTTCGGCGGTGAGGCCACGCAGTACCCCCTGTTCTGGGTGAAGTACAGTGACTTGGAACCGTACCTTCCCCGTCAGACGGTGATGACGAGCAGTCTGAACAATGCCGCCACGATGTCGATGGATGACTATTTCACGCTCAACATGTATCGCGGTAAGATCTACAAGACGAATAACGCGCAGGGCAAGACCCTGATGCAGCTCTGTGACGGCGACACCACCAAACTCTCCGCCGAGCAGAAACGTATCGAGAAGGAGCTGGAAGCTTTCCGCAAGAATATCTTTGGCGACCCGGAGAAGAAAGACTCGCTCGACAGTATCGCCAAGATGGACGTGAAGGCTGCCAAGAGCAAGACCAAGGCTCCGAAGTCTTCCAGCAGTAGCAGTTCGCGCCGCACGAAGGCCAGCAAGCCGAAGAGCAGCAGTAGCAGCAGTTCCTCCAGCAGTAGCTCGGCACGTGTCAGCGTACGTCGCCAGAGACATTAATTACAGGACAAACAAGAAAAACATAGGAAAAAAGAGCGATCATTCGCTCTTTTTTCGTATCTTTGCAGCGGTAACATTAATTATAATCAATCATGAAGAGAATTTTGACTTTAATGGTGCTCGTCGCTGCCATCACCATGACAGCACAGGCACAAGGTTTTCACTTTGGTTTGAAGG
This sequence comes from Prevotella sp., assembly GCA_017965475.1. Lineage (GTDB taxonomy): Bacteria > Bacteroidota > Bacteroidia > Bacteroidales > Bacteroidaceae > Prevotella. The sequence continues at coordinate 7,942 of JAGCPV010000054.1, read as the reverse complement.
GTGGTCTGAACATTACGAAGATGACGTTCAGTGAGGATGTTTACAAGTCTGACAACCAGACGGGTTTCTATGTAGGTCCTACAGTGAAGGTGTCCCTGCCTTTGGGCTTCGGTGTCGATGCCGCCGCTCTCTATGACCAGCGCAGCGCAAAGGTCGAGGATACCGATATTAAGCAGAAGTCGCTGAACATCCCCGTGAATGTCCGTTATAACATCGGTCTTGGCAGCAAGGCAGGCATCTATCTGGCCGTTGGTCCCCAGTTTGGTTTCCCTGTGTCCGATAAGGTCTATGAGACAAAGGTGGGTGAGTACCGCCTGAACGATGCCAACTTGAGCTTCAACTTCGGCGCAGGTGTTACGATTTTGAGCCATCTGGAGATAGGTTTCACCTACAACCTCGCAGCCGGCAAGTCGGGTGAGTTCAAAAATGCGAACGATATCGATACCCACAACAACGCTTGGCAGATTGGTGCTGCCGTTTATTTCTAAGCCCGTTTGTTTGCCGACGTCATCCTGCCCCTGCCGCTCGACGGTGTGTTCACCTATTCCGTTCCACCATCGCTGGAGGGACAGGTGCGAGTGGGACTGCGCGTGTCTGTCCCGTTAGGCCGTAACAAGACCTACGTCGGCATCATCTCCCATATTCATCATCAAGCACCTGAAGGATATGCCGTCAAGGACATCCTTCAGGTGCTCGACGTTGAGCCCATTCTCTTTGACTCACAGCTCCGCCTCTGGCAATGGATCTCCGACTACTACATGTCACCCATTGGCGAGGTCTATAAGGCCGCCCTTCCCGCAGGACTGAAGGCGGAGGACGGCTACCGTCCCAAGACGGAGACCTATATCCGTCTCACGCCGAAGTTCCGTAATGAACAGGCCCTCCACATCGCCCTCGACATGCTCCAGCGGGCAGACAAACAGCAGAAAGCCTTCATCGACTTCCTCGATCTGTCAATGGATAATGGATCCGCTATTGACTGTCAACTCACCCGCGACGAGCTGCTGAACCAGGGCCACAGTCTCCCGACCATCACCGCTTTGGTGAAGCGCGGCCTCCTGGAGACCTACGAACAGGAAGTGGGCCGTCTGAACCACGGTGGCGAACCTCATCTGGAGAACATCAAACCCCTGAGCCCCGTCCAGCAGGATGCCTATAACCAGATACAGTTCTCGTGGCTGAAGAAGAACGTTGCCCTCCTGCATGGCGTCACCTCCAGCGGTAAGACCGAGATCTATATCCACCTCATCCGTCAGGCACTGGAGCAGAAGAAACAGGTGCTCTACCTCCTGCCCGAGATCGCGCTGACGGTGCAGATCATGCAGCGCCTCCAGCATGTCTTCGGCAACCGGCTGGGTATCTACCATAGCAAATATTCCGATGCCGAGCGCGTGGAGATCTGGCAGAAACAGCTCTCCCAGAACCCCTATGACGTGATCCTTGGTGCCCGCAGTGCCGTATTCCTCCCTTTCCAGAACCTCGGACTGGTCATTATCGACGAGGAACACGAGACCTCGTACAAGCAACAGGATCCCATGCCCCGCTACCATGCCCGCAGCACGGCCATTATGCTGGCGCAGAAGTTCGGGGCGAAGACGCTCCTCGGTACGGCGACCCCTTCGCTGGAGACCTATCACAATGCGAAGACGGGCAAATACGGCCTCGTCGAACTCTTCCAGCGCTATCAGGGCATCGAACTGCCAGAGATACAGGTGGTCGATATCAAGGACCTGCAGCACCGTAAGATGATGCGCGGTCCCTTCTCGCCGTTATTATTAAATAAGGTGCGCGAGGCGCTGGAGCGGGGCGAACAGGCCATCCTCTTCCAGAACCGCCGTGGCTATGCGCCGATGATCGAGTGCAAGCAGTGTGGCTGGGTGCCCCATTGCCAGCACTGCGACGTCTCGCTGACCCTTCACCGCAACCTCAACCAGCTCACTTGCCACTACTGCGGCTATACCTATCAGGTACCCACGGAGTGCCCCGCCTGTGGCTGTAAGGAACTGCAGACGCGCGGCTACGGCACGGAGAAGATCGAGGCCGAGGTGCACGACATCTTCCCTGAGGCCCGCATCGCCCGGATGGATCTCGACACCACCCGCAGCCGCCATGCCTACGAACGGCTCATCAGCGACTTCTCCGCAGGACGTACCAACCTGCTCATCGGCACGCAGATGATCTCCAAGGGCCTCGACTTCGACAAGGTCTCCGTGGTGGGCATCCTCAATGCCGACACCATGCTCAACTACCCCGACTTCCGCGCCTATGAGCATGCCTTTATGATGATGGCGCAGGTCAGCGGCCGTGCAGGGCGCAAGGGCAAGCGCGGCCTCGTGATCCTCCAGACCAAGAGTCCCGATCTGCCACTCATCCAGCAGGTGGTGCGCAACGACTATCCCGCCTTCTACCGTTCCCTGATCGCAGAGCGTCAGCAGTTCCACTACCCGCCCTACTACCGTCTCGTATATGTCTATCTGAAGCATCGTCAGGATGCGTTGGCCGAGACGGCAGGCGTCGAGCTGGGCAGCCGTCTGCGCCAGTGGTTCGGCGGCCGTGTCCTCGGCCCCGACAAACCGTCTGTCGCCAAGGTCAAGTCCCTCTCCATCCGTAAGCTCGTGCTGAAGCTCGAACCCGGCCTGAACATGGGCGAAGTCCGCAAATACCTCGCCCTCGCCCAGCAGCAGATGCTCCAGGACAAGCGCTATGCATCCCTCCAGATCTACTACGATGTCGATCCCTTATAAAGAAGATATGAACATACAGGAAATACTCAACCAATCAGACCGTTTCGCAGCCAATGCCGGCTGCCAGATCACGGAGGCTGACGACCGTCATGCCGTGGCCGAGATGACGGTCACCGCCGCCCATCTCAATGGCGGTAACGTGTGTCAGGGTGGCGCCCTGTTCACCCTGGCCGATCTGGCCATCGCGGCCCTGATGAACTACAGTGGCCAGCTCACCTTCGGCATCAGCAACAGCATCATGTTCGTCTCCAGTGCCAAAGAGGGCGACCGTCTCCGTGCCGAGGCGGTCCACGTGTCCAACCATCCCAAAGTTCCCTCCGTCGAAGTCCGTGTCACCAACCAGCACGGCCAGCTCATCTGCCATGTCACTGGCATGGGCTACCGCAAATCGGCGCCCCTACCACAGGAAAACTGACAGCTACTCGCGCGCGGGCGCGCGGTAGTAGGGAAACTTAGAAAATAACCCGCTCATCCCGCTCATCCTACACCTAAAGCAAAAAAAGTTGGGTGTAGGATGAGCGGGATGAGCGGGATAAAAAGTAAGTATAGCAACTATAAATGCGCGCGCATATGTACGCGCGCGTAATGGACAAATTGTTTGATGGGTTGGGTGTTGGTTGTTGTCCCAGCCATCGGGACATTTGTAAAGGAGCCCTTTACGATTCTAAAGGGCTCCTTTAGCAGCGTGAAGGTCACCTTTACAACTCCAAAGGTCACCTTTACGGAATTAACTGGGGACTACAGGTTCAGTTCGCAGCCGATGCCGAGGACTCGGTTGGTGCGGGTGAAGCTGTCGCTGACAAGCGGCTCGCGTGAGGTGACGCGCTCGTAGTTCTCGTAGTTCGTCTGGAAGTAGGCGGCCTTCAGCGTGACTTTGTCGCTGGCCTTATAGTTGAAGCCGAAGCCGACGCTGGAGCTGTTGACGACGAACGACATGTCGTTCATGTAGGCATCGGTGAGCTGGTAGCGCGTGAGCTGACCGCCGAGGCTGACGGTGAACTTGTCGGTGATGTCCCACTCGGCTCCTGCGAGGTACTCGTTGGTACCGCCGTCGAGCAGATCCTGCGTGTTGTTATACCAGCGCGCGTTCTTGTCGTAGAAGTGGTGGTAGCCGAGGTTCAGACGGATGGCGTCGGTGATGTTCCACATGGCGCCGAGGGCGAGCTGGGCGGGGGAGTCCTCGTCGATCTTCTCACCGTCGCGGAACTTGTTGACGGCGGGGATCTCACTGGCCTTGTTCACCGTGGATTCGTTCTTCATGTGGATTTCCGTGCGGAACTCGTACTTGGCGGCGAAGTTGAAGGGTCCTACGCGCCAGTCGATGCCGAGGATCGGAGCCACACCCACACCGCTCTGGTTACAGAGCAGGTTCACGCCCTCGGAGTATTTCTGCAACTGGTTGAGGTTGACGCTGGTGGCGTCGAGTTGGGCGGCAGAGCCTTCGAGTTGTGCCTTCATGCCGGCGAGCTGCTGGTACTCGGGGGAACTGGTGGCTCCTGCGGCCTCGTACTGCGCCATACCTGCATTCACCTGCTCCAGGGAGCTGTTGACGTAGGTGATGCCTCCATCGACCATCGCCGTGGCCGACTGGAGGAAACTGCCGAAATCGACATAGCCATTGGCGGTCTTCACCTGGATGTTGCTGATCTTGGCCTTATAGGTGGCTGAGCCGTAGAGCAGACGCAGACCGCCATAGACGGAGAGGTCGGGGGTGATCTTGTAGGCGGCACCGAGTTGGAAGCCGAAGTAGTAGTTGCGGCCCTCCATGTAGCCGTCCATGTCGTAGCCGCTGACACCAGGGGCGGGCTGACCCAGGGCCGTGGCAATCTGGTCGAGACCCTTCAATTGGCTGGCGATGCTGCCCACCACACTCTCGAAGGAACCGAGACCGTCGGCAAACTCACAACTGCCGCCACCACCGGGGATGGAGAAGTTGAACTGTATGCTCCAGTTACTCTTGTTATAGGCTGCCTGCAGCGACGGGATGAACGGGGCGTCGGCCACACCCTCGAAGATCTTGGTGGACTGGCCGTCGTTCTTGCGGCCGAGGGCGAAGACAGGGTTCGTGCTGGTGATGGTACGCGTCTGACGGGCGTACTGCCAGTTGAAGCCGATATGGAATCCCTCCGGGAGGAAGGCGACGCCTGCGGGATTGCTATAGACGCCATCGAGACCGATGGCTGCGTCGCGCGCGGGATTGCGCAGGAAGTCAATACTCTGATTCGTGTTGGTTAAGATGCCACCTGCCGTGGCGGTTGTTGCTGTGGCCAGCATCACGCTGGTGAGCAAAAAAGCGATCTTTTTCATGTCCTTTAAACAATTTTTTGCTAAATCGGCTGCAAAGGTAGGGCAATTGTTGTAAACTGTTATGTTTACGCACACAAAGTTAACGATAATTAACGGAAATTGCACACAAACTTGCACAAATGTGCAGTTTTGTGCAAAAAATATGCACACTTTTGGTGCATTTGTGCAGGATATTACTTCTTCAGTTCGGGATAGGAGAGGCGGGTGTGATAGATGGTCTTCAGTTTCTCGATGAGGACGGTCTTGGCATAGGCGATATCGCGGAAGGTGATCGGACACTCCTTGAAATAGCCCTCAGCCACCTGACCATCAATGAGCTTGTTGACCAGTTCGCGGATGCTCTTCTCTGTATAGTCGGGCAGGGAGCGCGAGGCAGCCTCCACGGTGTCGGCCATCATCAGGATCGCCTGTTCCTTGGTGAAGGGGTTGGGACCCGGGTAGGTGAAGAGCAGTTCGTCGATATCGTCGTTGGGGTGGGCGTTCTTGTACTGGACATAGAAGTACTTGGTCTTGCCCTGTCCGTGGTGGGTGGAGATGAAGTCCTTGATCATGTTGGGCAGGTTGTACTTTTCTGCCAGTTTGATACCCTCCGTCACATGACTGATGATCATCTGGGCACTGTCGATGGAGCCCATCTTCTCATGCGGGTTCACGCCCGACTGGTTCTCCGTGAAGTAGATGGGGTTGACGATCTTGCCGATGTCGTGGTACAGGGCACCTGTGCGCACGAGCTGGCTCTTGGCACCGATCTTGTTGGCGATCTCTGCGGCGAGGTTACCCACCTGGATGGAGTGCTGGAAAGTGCCGGGGGCCACCTCACTCATCTTACGGAGCAGCGTCTTGTTCATGTCGGAGAGTTCGATGAGCGTGATGTTCGAGGTGTAGTCGAAGGTCTTCTCGATCAGATACAGCAGGGGGTAGGAGCAGAAGAGCAGCAGACCGTTGAAGACGAGGTAGTTCGTCTTGCTGAAGTTGACCTTGGTCAGGTCGCTGGCCTGTATCCATTCGAGGGAGATGTCTGTCAGTGCACAGGCTGCCGTGATGATGACGGCACTCCAGAACAACTGGGAACGGCTGGACAACTCCCTGAGCGAGAAGATGGCAACGGCGCCACCCACCATCTCTACGGCGATGAACTCTAGCGGGTGCTGGAGGATGATGGCACAGATAAGCACCATCGTCGTATGCGCCATGAAGGCCGTGCGTGAGTCCATGAACACACGGATGAAGATGGGCACCATGGCGTAGGGCAGGATATAGATATGGAGCACGCTGTGGCTGACCATCAGGGAGGTGATCACGACAAAGAACAGGATGAGCAGGTAGAGCATGATCGTGGAGCGCGGCTTCTCGAAATAGTCCTTACGGAAGAGCGTCAGGTAGATGGTCAGGCAGGTGATCATGATAAAGACGTAGAGGAACTGGCCGAGGATGGTCAGGCTGAGCACGCCTTGTTTGTTCTCCTCCAGACGCTTCGTCTCCTTCTGGTATGACATCAGGATGTTGTACGTGTTCTTATCGACGATGTCTCCCCTGTCGATGATCTTCTGACCTTTCTGAACGACGCCACTGGCCAGGGGGATGCTGTTGTGCAGTTCGTTGAGACTGGCCTCACTCCGCTCCCTGTCGTAGGTCAGGTTGGGAGAGATATAGTCGTTGAGGTTGCACTTCCGCAGCACGTCGGCATGCTTGGCCAGTGTCTCGTCGTTGAAGATCTGCTCATAGGCCGTGACGACGGAATAGACCTTGGTGATCTGACGGCTGGAGGCGTCCTTGCCGCTGACGACACGGATCAGGCGCGTGGTGTCCTGACGCAGACGGGCATACTCCGAACTGTTCATGATACCCTGGGTGTAGAATTTGCTCAGACGGTTGGCGATGATACTCAGGTAGTCGTTGTTCAGGCCCGGGATGCCGTTGCTATAGTCCTTGTAGAACTGCCGGATCTGTTTGCCTGCTATGTCATTATTATAGATGTAATAGGGTTCGTAGAGCTCCATCAGACTGTCGCGCTCGGCCTTCACCGTCTCGTCGCTCTTGTAGATGGGGAAGTCGAAGGGTGCACTCAGATCGGTATAGGTCCACGGCTTCCCCTGTTCGATCTTGAAGGTGCTATAGTTGTTTCTGGGCATCAGCCAAACGATGATGGTGACGGTACAGACGATCAGTGCCAGACGGATGAGTAAATCGCGCCATGTGATATCATTTTTGACGTTAAAACTGCTCATTTTGTTCTATTTTATAGTTTTATGATGCAAAGATACAAAGAAAATGAGAATTAAGAATTAAGAATTAAGAATTATTTTGTAACTTTGCATCCAAATTTACGAAAACAATGTCTGAAAGAAGAGTAAGAGTGCGTTTTGCACCCAGTCCTACGGGTGCTTTACATATCGGCGGTGTGCGTACCGCCCTGTATAATTATCTGTTTGCGCGTCAGCATGGCGGTGATCTGGTGTTCCGTATCGAGGATACCGACTCTAACCGTTTCGTGCCTGGCGCCGAGGCGTATATCATCGAGTCGTTCAAATGGCTGGGCATCAAGTTCGACGAGGGCGTGAGCTTTGGTGGCGACAAGGGTCCCTACCGTCAGAGTGAGCGTCGTGAGATCTATAAGCAATATGTGCAGCAGTTGTTGGATGCCGGCAAGGCATACATCGCTTTCGATACCCCCGAGGAACTGGAGGCCAAGCGACAGGAGATCCAGAACTTCCAGTACGACTGCCACACCCGCAGTCTGATGCGTAACTCGCTGACACTCCCGAAGGAGAATGTGGAGCAGTTGATTGCAGATGGTAAGCAGTATGTGGTGCGCTTTTAGATCGAGGCCGGACAGGAGGTGCTGGTGATCGAACTGATCCGTGGGGAGGTGCGCGTGAAGAGCGACATCC
>JAGCPV010000053.1 GCA_017965475.1 Prevotella sp. | reverse complement strand
CTCGATGGTACTGCTGTTTTCTTCTTGGGAAGACGATGCACGTACCATAGGGCCGATACCTCCTGCTCCTATCTATTCCGACTCTACCCAGTGGTTCATCCGTGACAGGGGAGCCGATGTCGATCTGTTCTACATCATCTCTACGGAAACGGGCGACCATCTGGTTCGTGGTACAGACTCCTGCCATTATGCCGATACTTATGACGACTATCTGCGAAATCGTATGAGACACGAGATGTATGCTGTCGATTCGTTCTATTCTGGACGTCTGAACTATTATTCTCCCTATTACCGTCAGGTGTCCATGCAGTCATGGGCTACGGAAGAGATGGCCTTGTCGCTTCTGCCGCTGGCTTTGTCCGACTGTCGTCGCAGCTGGAACTATTATCTGAAGCACCTGAATCAGGGACGCCCGTTCATCTTGGCTGGTTTCAGTCAGGGTGCCCATGCCTTGATGGACATTATGAAACGGATGCCCGACAGTGTGGCGAGCCGTATGGTGGCCGCCTATGTCATCGGTTATAAGGTGACCAAGGAAGATACGGCAGCCTGTCATCATCTGCGTCCTGCCAAGGGTGCGACGGATACGGGTGTGACCATCTGCTTTAATTCTGTGAAGTCGATAGCGGCAGAGATTCCTGTCGTCAGCGGTGGTACCGTGTTCTGTATCAATCCCGTCAACTGGCGGACGGATACCGTGAGTGCGCCCTTTGTGCTCTATGGCTGGAAGAAAAATGATACGCTATCCGCTCGTCTCGATCCTGAGAGTCGTCTGCTTCTGATAGATGGTTATAAGATTGACAAGCCGATGCCTATCATTGGTAAGCCAGGCAACTATCATCATCTGGAACTGAAGTTCTTCTATCCCTACATCCGACAGAACATGGCCGATCGTGCTGTGGCCTTCCTGAAGAAAAACGAAGAGTGAGTGCCCGTGGCACCCACTCTTTTCCTTTTAATACTCCAGGATCAGACTCTGTCGTGGTTGCAATTCTAAGTCTTTCGAGAGATCGAAACAGTGACCTGTCAGGATGTCCTTGGCCTTGGTGGTGTTGCCGATGACCTCGGCATAACGCTCCACTTCCATTGTGGCAGGTTTCGAGGTGCCGTTGAGGATGGTCAGGACTGTCTTTCCCTGATACTGACGGGCAATGACATAGACACCCTTGTAGGGGATGAATTGCGTCTGCGTACCCTTGATGATGACATCGTTGTTCTGGCGCCAGTGCAGCAGACGGCTTGTCCAGGCAAACATGCTCTGTTCTGCCTTTGTCCTACCTTCCTTGGTGAAGCAATTGTGGGTGTCGCCGGGGAATCCGCCGGGGAAGTCGCAGCGCACATTGCCATCGGTGATCTCTTTCGTACCGTTCATCAGCACCTCCGTACCGTAATAGAGCTGGGGGATGCGGTTGACTGTCAGCAACAGGGCCAGTGCCTGTTTCAGTGCCAACGTGTCCTTGCCGTTGCCCAGGAAACGGTCTGTATCGTGGTTCTCGATGAAGGCCATCACACTCGACGGGTTGGGATAGAGGTAGTCATAGACGAAGGAGTTGTAGAGACGATTGAAACCATTCCACCAGGCATCGGTCTCCTCGTTCTTGGCCTGATTCAGCTTGTCGAAGAACGAGAAATCCATCACGGTCTTCAGATACGAGTTGCTCTTGGCAAGCTTAGAGTCTTTCTGCCAGGCTGCAGTATAGGCAGGCTCTGTCACCCATGTCTCACCGACGGTGTTGAAGTTGGGATATTCTTCGTCGAGTTCCTTCATCCACTGGGCCATCGCTCCTGCATAGGCATAGGGATAGGTATCCATGCGGATGCCATCGATACCCACGGTCTCTATCCACCAGATGGAGTTCTGGATGAGGTAGCGCATCACGTGAGGATTATTCTGGTTCAAGTCAGGCATTGAGGGCACGAACCAGCCTTCGACAGTCTCTTTCAGATCCACTTTTGAGGCATAGGGATCGACCACGGGCGTCAGTTTATAGCTGGTCTGCAGATAGGCACTCTTTTGGGGTTCAGATCCATCGCTGTTGGCCGTAAATCCTGTCATGGGGTCGCGACCGCTCTGTTCTTCTTTCAGCCATTCGGGGGTGTTCAGCCAGTCCTTCGAGGGCATGTCCTGTGTCCAGGGGTGCTCAAAACCGCTGTGGTTGAAGATCATGTCCATCACAATCTTCAGACCCTTGGCGTGAGCCTCGTCGCAAAGGCGCTTGTAATCCTCGTTGGAACCAAAGCGGGGATCCACCTGGTAATAGTTCGTGGTGGCGTAGCCGTGATAGGTCGAAAAGCCATTCTCCGAGTCGGGGGAGTCGTTCTCCAGTACAGGGGTAAACCAGAGGGCGGTGACACCCAGTTCCTTGAAGTAGTCCAGGTGTTCGCGGATGCCGTTCAGGTCGCCGCCATGGCGCAGCGAGGGTTTCGTGCGATCCTCCACATAGTTGCGCATGCCCTTGATCTGAGCGGGATGGTTGGCACCCTGTGCAAAACGGTCAGGCATGAGCATGTAGAGCACGTCGGCATTGGTAAAGCCCATGCGTTCCTCACCTTTCTTCTCACGGGACTTGAGCTGGTATTGGATTTTGGTCTTTCCAAAATCCAACACCATCGTACCAGGCTGGGCATCGCGGAGGTTCATGTAGATCAGGAGGTAGTTGGGGGAGTCAAGGCGTACGAGGCTGTCGATGTTGACGCCGGGATAGTCGGTGGTGACAGTGGCGATATCGCGGATGCCGGGGCCATACACCATCAGCTGCACCTGGGGGTTCTTCATTCCCACGAACCAGTCGGTGGGCTCGATGTTGGTTACTACTTGTTTCTTGGCTGCACTTATGGTCAGCACGTTTGCCATCAGAATGGCGGTTACAAATAAAATACGTCGCATAATGTCTTTAGTTTATTCTTCTGGTGCAAAGATAGGCATTTTTATGCCTCGATGTTCGTTTCGGCGAACGAATTTGTCAGGCAGTCTGGATAAACGTTTGCACAACCTCTTACCCCTTATACTCCGTAGGTGTGACACCAAACTGTTTCTTGAAGACCACGGAGAAGTGGCTCTGGGTGCTGAAGCCCGTCTTGTCGGCAATCTCCGAGATGGTGTATTTCCCATCCTTCAACAGCTCTGCCGCACGGTTCAGTTTGTAGGTACGGAAGAAGTTGCTGGGTGTCTCACCAGTCAGTCCCTTGATCTTATAATAGAGTTTGGTGCGTGAGATATAGAGCATCTTCGTGATGCGCGTCACGTCGAGTTCGGAGTTCGAGAGTTCTTCCTCCATCAGTTTGTAGAGTTCTTCCATGAAGTGCTTGTCCTGTTCGGAGAGCACATTATCCACACCCTCGTCATCTGTGGTCGTGGCCTTTGTCAATAGCTTGCGTACACGCTCACGGTTCTTCAATTGCGACTGTATCAGGGCTGAGAGCACGGACGGTTCGAAGGGTTTGGTGACGTAGGCATCGGCACCCACACTGAGACCCTCCACCTGATTCTCGGCTGTGATCTTCGCCGTCACCAGGATCACGGGGATATGGCTCAACTGGATATCCTGTTTGATTTCCTGACAGAGCTCATAGCCGTCCTTGCCTGGCATGGCCACGTCGCTGAGTACGATATTGGGTTCCTCTGCCCGCATCTCTTCGAGGGCCGTCTCTGCATCGAGACAGGTTATAAGACGATAGTCCTGTGAGAAGAGCAGTCGCATATAGTTGATGATCTCCGTGTCGTCATCGACCACAAGGATCGTGGGACGGTCATCCTCCGACCGCTCTGTGGGCTGCCCTGTCTGCTGTAAGGCAGGGGTATCGACAATACGGTAGTCTGCCACACCGTCACCCTCTAGCGGACGGCGCTCCTCTGACGTATAGGCTTCTTCGTTCATGGGGTAGATCAGTGTAAATACGGCACCAGTTCCTTCTGAGCGATTGTCAGCCGTCAGACTGCCATGATGCAGTTCTGCCAGACGGCGCGAGTAATAGAGTCCAATGCCCGTTCCCCAGTTCACGATAGCCTTTGTCTGGTTGTCGAGCTGGTAATAACGTTTGAAGATGTTCTCCTTATGTTCCTCAGGGATACCCTTGCCAGTATCGGCCACTGTCACCTTCACTTTATCATCGACCGTGTCGAGTGAGATGTCGATGTGTCCGTCCCGTGGGGTGAACTTCAGGGCGTTCGACAACAGATTCGAGATAATCTTCTCTAACTTGTCGCCATCTGTCCAGGCTTCCAGCGCATCTTCCATGCCGAAGCGGTTCAGGGTCAGTCCCTTCTCTTTCATGTTAAACTCGAAGGTGTCACAGATGTCGTTCATGGCTTTCACGACATCAATCTGTTCCACACTCAGGCGCAGGGTGTCATTCTCCAGTTTGTTAAAGTCCATCAACTGGTTGACGAGCTTGAACATCCTTTGTATGCTGCGCTGGGCGATACTGAGCAAAGAACGTTCTTCACCATCGAGTGAGGCACTTTTGGTCAACTGTCCCACGGGTCCGGCAATCATCGTCAGTGGTGTACGGAACTCGTGGGCGATATTGGCAAAGAAACTCATGTTCATGGCATTCACACGTTTCTCCTGTTCTTTCTCCATCTGTGCCTGACGGGCGGCCCTCCTGGCCTTTACCACGCGTTTGGCGTTCTGGTAGAGATAGCCAGCCAACATTGCACCCAACACCAGATAGATCAGCCAGGCCCACCAGGAGAATGCTGGTGCCGACTCCACCACGACCCTCACCGTCCGCTCGTCGCTGTTGTTCTCGTCGCTGGCGTTGTCGGTGGTTTTCACTCGGAAGATATAGTGGCCTGTAGGCAGGTTGGCATAACTGGCAGAGTGGTTGTTTCCTGCATCGATCCAGTCTCTGTCGAAACCATCCAGCTTATAGTAATAATGTACGCGTTCATATTCGCCAAAGTCGAGGGCAGTATATGAGATACTGAAACTGTTCTCGTCGTGTTTCAGACGAATCTCCTGACAACTGTCGAGCATCGCCTCAATGGGGCCACCCTCGGCAGGGCGCACCAGTTGGTTGTGGATCTTCAGGTCGCAGAACTGTAACGGAATCTGTCGGAGCGTGTCGATATCGGCAGGGTCGAACATCGTAATGCCATCTGTGCCGCCAAATACCAAACTACCATTAGGCAATACGCATGAGGCACGGTCACAGAACTCGTCGCCGCCGATACCGTCGGCCTTATATAGAGAGGTAATGCGCCCTGTCTTCGTGTCTAAACGGTTCAGTCCCTTCATCGTACTGATCCAGAGGCTTCCCTGATGACCTTTCTCGATGCTGGCCACATCGGAGCAAGAAAGACCAGCGATGCGCGTCATCGTGTTCGTCTTCGGACTGTAGCGCAACAGACCGTTACTCACGGTACCGATCCATACGTCGCCTTTCTCATCCTCATACATGTCTGTTGGGATGAACACGCTGCGGCGGATGCATTTCTGCATGTCGGGTATCTCGAGTTGCGTCAGTTTGCCTGTTTGGGGATCCATCTTCATGATGTTCTGGTAGAAGGCCGCGATGAGCATCGTACCGTCACTGAGCTTCTGTAGTGAAGGGATGAAGGTGTAATCCACGTTGAACGCCTGTTTGGGCTCTGGTTCGCTGCTGCCTGGGCGGAAGCCTAGGATGTAGGTCGAACTCGTCGCAGCCCATACCGTACCGTCATCCGTCTGTTCGAAGTCCATCGTCATCGGCACGGGCCACTGGCCAAGGATATTTAGTCTTGTACCGTCATATTGACATTTCATCACGATGTTGCTCGTTGAGAGCCATAGCAGTCCGTCACGGTCGCAGAAGATATGGGTGACGGCATTCTTCGTCTCACCCGCAGGCAGTCCGGCGATCTCTATCTGCTCTGCCTTCTGTGTCTGGGTGTGATACACAAATACACCTTTCAGCAAGGTCGAAATCCACAGGTTCTCCTGCTTGTCCATCGCCACCGCAAACACGGATGAGTTGTCGATCACGCGGTTCAAATAGTTGTCACTACCACCGAATTTCTCCTTATAATAATAGTCGGCAAAGATACCTTTATCGTACGTGCCCAACCAGATGTTCTTCCTTGAATCCTGGAAGATCTGTGTGACGTAGGCATCGGGCACAGGCACGGTAAAACCCGCATCACCCTCCCCAACGAGTGTGTGCGTCAGCAGGTTCATCTCGAAGAGTCCGTTGTGCGAGGTATTCAGCAGGATGGTGTTGTTTTCGAGCAGACAAACCGCCTGTACCGCACTGCCGTGAGCCAACAGACGTGTCGCCATCTCTGGACTGAGAGGTACTGTCTGACGTGCCTTCGTGTCGAATATCAGTAGGGTACCGTTGCCTGATGAGAGCAGCAGTCCGTTTTTTAGCATGGCGAAGTAGTAGTAGCCTGTCTCTTCGGGATGTTTCAGCTCCACACGCAGCTTAAATGTGTCTCCGGCATAGATGAGCAGGTTTTCAGGACCCACGAGCAGTACGTCATCAGCAGCGTCGATAAAGAAGTCGCCCCATGACTGTCCTGTCATCTGACGGTTAATACGCGGCAGGAAGATGTTGTGCAGTTCGTCATATACCAGCACCTCCGTACCGTTATATGCGAATATGCGTCCCTTTGAGTCCATCAGCAACTTCCTGGCGTTATGGTTGCTCGTCTGCATCGGTATGCGCTTAAAACAGTCCTTCTTGGTATATCGGCACACACCGTTCACCGTGGCCACCCACAGGCGTCCCTTCTGGTCGCAGAGTAGTCCCTGTACGTTGTTGTCGGGCAATCCTAACGAGTCGTCAGCACAGAAATACTGGTGATACTCATGTCCGTCGTAGCGGTTCAGTCCTCGGAAGGTACCGATCCACATCTGTCCTGAGGCATCCTCCTCGATACATTGTACACGGGCGTTCGACAGTTCCTGTGCCACCACCAGTCCGTGCTCTTCGTCCTTGTCCCTCGCATCTAGTGCATCCTCCTTCTGGCAGGAGAGCACCATCCAAGCACCTATAAGACAGACGATCGCCGTTACGATAGGTTTCTTAGTCATAGTTACATTATTTTGGGGTCAAAGATACGAATTATTTTCCATAATACATCATTTTTACTCCAAAATATCTTCTGTGCCAATTCGTGACGTCACGATTATCCATCACTTCTGCATGCTTTTGAACGAATCCGACAACTTTTGAACAAATCGGAAAACGCCGGAAACGAATTGAACATAGGCGAAAAACGAAAAACAATATGAGAAAACCTCTTTCTTATAGATGATGTAATTTTGCACCCAGATTTTAATAATTCATTATCTAACAATTAACTCTAACAATTACAAATCAATGAAAAAGAGCAGTATTCTGATGATGTTGATGGCATTGTTTATGTCAGTGACATCTTATGCCCAGGGAATCAAGGGCACTGTGATTGACGAGAATGGTGAGGCTGTGATCGGCGCAACCGTCTCTGACAAGAATGACGCCAAGAACGCTACCATCACCGATTTCGATGGTAACTT
>JAGCPV010000052.1 GCA_017965475.1 Prevotella sp. | reverse complement strand
TTATATATTACAATATATAATATAATATATAAAATTTAATTAAGATTTCTATTACTCATTCTACCCTTTTCATAACTAAATTGTTGAATTGTTGAATTGTTGAATTCCGTCAGGAGGCCCAACCCCAGAACTAATTATCGGTGTGCGCGCGTACTTATATGTTAACAATATTTAACGGGGGGGTGATTTGGTGGAGGATATTATTTGTATCTTTGCACCTGTTGAACGTAAAACTATAATGGATCAATTACCCTATCGAGAATTCCTGGCGATGATACAGGAGAAGACCCGCGAGGCGGACATCCCGTATAGTGGCAGTTTCGAGTTGACACCGCTGTGCAACCTCGACTGCAAGATGTGCTATGTGCATCTGCAGGATCCGTCGGTAAAGCATCAGATGCTCTCGGGCGAGCAATGGCTCACGATTATCCAGCAGGCCATCGACGAGGGCATGATGGAGGCGATGCTGACGGGCGGCGAGGCGATGACGCACCCTGCCTTCTGGGATATCTATATGTATCTCATCAACCACGGCATCATCACCAGGGTCAAGACCAACGGCCTGCTGCTCAACGAAGAGGCTATCAAGCGATTCCAGGAATATCCACCTTATAAACTCGACATCTCCCTCTATGGCTGCGACAGCGAGTCGTATGTAGCCGTGACGGGTGTGGATGCCTACGAACAGGTGGTTCGCCATATCCGGCTGGCAGTGGAGGCAGGTCTGACGATTCAGATCATGGTGACGCCCAGCAGCTATATGTCGCCGTGGACGGAGCGGGTGATGCAGTTGGCGGGGTCGTTTGGTGTGAGTGTGATGGTGAATGGCACCTTGATTGACCCGCACGACAATACGGGCAGGAAGAAGGCGGACTTCGACCTCAGTCTTGAAGAAGACAGGAACATCCAAGAGAGGAAGCAGGAGATACTGCCACCGTTGTATGACCCTGCCGACCATGAGTTCTTTATGAAGCGACGGAATCGCCCGCGTTTGTCGGAGAGGGGTTTGTATTGCAGCGCTGGGCGCTCGGGTTTTGCCGTCAACTGGGACGG
This sequence comes from Prevotella sp., assembly GCA_017965475.1. Lineage (GTDB taxonomy): Bacteria > Bacteroidota > Bacteroidia > Bacteroidales > Bacteroidaceae > Prevotella. The sequence goes on along the minus strand of JAGCPV010000052.1, from coordinate 9,040 downwards.
TGTCTTGCTGCCCTGCCTGGCGTTTCCTCGCGATGTGGCATGCGCCTATCCGCTGCGCGACGGGTTCCATCTGGCGTGGAACGAGGTGAATGAGGGGGTGAAAAACTACGAGGTGCCAAAGGCGTGCCACAGTTGCGAACTGAACGACAAATGCCATTACTGCCCGATGCATCATCAGAAGTTTGCTGCCAGGCACCAATGTGACCCAGATTATTGCAACAATCTGAAGGCAAGATACAAAGCCGCAGAAAAGACAGAAAAAGATAATTAAACGACCGAAAGGTCATATTGTTCAACAATTTAAATAACACAACAAAATGAGAACAGAAAAAATGACTTACGAGAAGCCAACCGTTCAGAAGGTGGAGTTCGACTTTAAGACCAGAATCGCTGCGTCGGGGTGTCATGGACCTGCAATTTTTGGTGATGATCCTGGAGCGCAATGTTCAAATTCGTAATTCAGTAATGCTAGAACTGCAAATGAACAAAGACTTTGTGCTCCGCAGGGTGTGCGGCGTGAATGTCGTACTGCCTGCGGGCACGAATGTCAAGGACTTTGGCGGCGCACTGGTGCTAAACGACACTGGTGCGCTGATCTACGAGCAACTGCAAGACGGCAAGACTGTTGAGGAGGCGGCTGATGCCCTTGTGGCGGCGTATGACGTCCCCCGCGAGACTGCCCTTGCCGACGTGCAGGAAACTATCGAATCGCTGAGGGAGGCAGGCGTGGTGGCTTGACCTCCGCCAGCGGGATAACGATGGAACAGAAGATATCGCTGACCGTAGAAGAATGGGTAGCGCTGCAGGAACAGTCGCCTGGCGGAGCGGGGCAAATCCCCGTCTGGTTTCAGGTGACGGGCGGTAGTATGTTGCCTTTCGTGCGTCCTTTCCGTGACAACGTGATGTTAGTAGCGGTTAAGGCAGAGGAATTGAAGGTAGGCGACATCGTGCTGTTCCCTGGCAAATACCTTGGGGGCGACTACTGTCTGCATCGGCTCTACAAGATAGAGAGTGACCGTGTGCAGACTTTCGGCGACGGCAATATGCGCCCTGACCATTGGCAACCTAAGTCGCAAATATTAGGCAAGGTGGTGCTTATCAAGCGTGGGCGGCTTACTATCGATTGCGAATCGCCCAGATGGGTAAGGCTATTCCGTCTTTGGAATAAGCTATTGCCCTTGCGCCCTGTACTGTTGCTGCCGTTCCGAGTGATGAACAAGCTGCACCGACTATTCCCACGAATCTTTTAGCCCATGCACGAATATTACTTTGCCAACTATCGCCTGCTGGTGGATGACGAAATCAGCAGCAGCGACTTTATGGACTACCTTGATGGCTTCAGCCAGGTGATGCCCGCTACGCACACTTTTACCGTGCATTGGGGCGGTGAGGCATTGCTTGACCAGAAGTATGCCGAGGCTATACAGCAACCCGTCGTCTGTACGACGGAGCGTTTTAACCTCCATAACACTCAGGACGCATGGGTATTTGTTTCGCTGATGAATGAGGATGTCGTCAGGCGTAATGGTAAGTATGTGCTGATGTGCAGCAGAGACTATAGCGAGATGACACTTTACATCTCGCGAAAACCCTACTATGAGGAAGTCGTACAAAGGTGGTTGACACCCGACATCCCTATGTCCTCTGCCATCCGTGCCGCCTGTGAGGCTGGCATGACGATGCGCGACGGGATGCCCCTGCACGCTGCGCTGGTAGAGAAAGACGGCTACGGCGTGGTGTTCCTCGGTCCTTCGGGCATGGGCAAATCAACGCAGGCAAAACTCTGGGTGGAGCATCAGGGTGCCGACTTCATCATCGGCGACCGCCCGGGCCTTCGCCGCATCGACGGCCAGTGGATAGGCTTTGGCATGCCGTGGGACGGCAAGGATGCTATCAAACAGCAGAAGCAGGTGCCCATCCGCGCCCTCATCTCCTTGGAGCAAGCCCCTGAGAACAGCATCCGCCGCCTCACGAAACAAGAGGCGATGATCGTACTGCTCAACCAGGTGATGATGCCTATGTGGGACGATGCTGCCATGGGGCTGCTTACCCCCCTGATGGGCCACCTCGCCACTGAAATCCCATTCTATCACCTGAAAAACCTCCCCAACAAAGAGGCTACCGAGTTGACACGTAAGACCATCTGAGTATGAAACTTAGTTCTGGGGCCTGGCACCAGTAGGAGGTGAGACCTGTCTCTCCCGTCGAAAAACTTAGTGTCGGGGCCTGACCCCGGCACTAAAAAGGAGACAGACAAGATGCCGCTTCTAATAGCAGGACTTGTGGCTCTGTTTATGTTTGTTACTTTTCATACTCTGATAACCACACAGAGAACACTCTGTAACACGGGACCAAGCGTTTGTCCCAGCCATTGGGACTTTTGTAAAGGTCACTTCTTGTCTTTCTTGGGCTTTTTGTCCTTTTTCTTTTTGGGCTTGGTGGCGGGCTGCTCGTCACTGTCGTCCATGTTGACGGGCTTGAACTTGAAATCCGAGGCATCGACATAGTGGACGTCATACTTGTTGGCGTTCTTCACCGTGTATTGCTTCTTCATCTTGGCGTACTTCTTCTCTACGTCCTTGCGCTTGGTGCTGCTGATGACGACGCAGATGCGGTTGTTCAGGTTGAAGCCGGTGGAGAAGAACTCGCGCAGCTGGGCGGCGTAGCTGGCACGACCTGCGAGGATTTTCTTCTTTTCCAGTACCCATACGCTATCCACTTCCTGGATATCCGTGAAGAAGACGATGGAGTCGTTGAATGAAGCGATGAAGCCGAACATATAGGCCTTGGGCACCATGATGTTCTTGGCCGATGCCGGAATGTATGCCGTCGCAGCCAGAAGTATCGCTGCAAAAAGGGCATTTCTGAGATGATTCATTATCCTAAATATGTTTTTAATATCTTGTTCTTTGTGCATGACCTCAGTTTCCTGATGGCCTTTTCCTTAATCTGGCGCACACGCTCACGGGAGAGGCCGAACTTCTCGCCGATCTCTTCGAGCGTCAGCTCCGGACCGTTGATGCCGTAGGAGCACTCGATGACGTTGCGCTCCCTTTCGCTAAGCACGTTCAGCGCCGTCTGTATCTCCGACTTCAGCGACTCTGCCACGAGACTCATGTCTGTCGTGGGCACATCCTCGTTAACGAGCACGTCGAGCAGGCTGCTGTCATCTCCTTCGGAGAAGGGGGCATCTACGGACACATGACGGCCGTTGATGTTCATGGCCTCGTCGATCTTCTCCTCAGGCAGGTCGATGTTGTCTGCGATCTCATCAACGGAGGGCCGACGCTCGTTGACCTGCTCGAACTTGCTGATCTCGCGGTTGATCTTATTGACGGATCCCACCTGGTTCAGGGGCAGGCGCACGATACGGCTCTGTTCGGAGATGGCCTGCAGGATGCTCTGGCGGATCCACCACACGGCGTAGGAGATGAACTTGAAACCGCGTGTCTCGTCGAAACGCTCTGCCGCCTTCAACAGTCCGAGGTTGCCCTCGTTGATGAGGTCGGGCAGACTGAGCCCCTGGTTCTGGTACTGCTTAGCCACTGAGACAACGAAACGAAGATTGGCCTTCGTCAGACGTTCCAGCGCTTTCTGGTCTCCCTTCTTGATGCGCTGGGCGAGTTCCACCTCTTCTTCTGCCGAGATCATCTCCTCCTTGCCGATTTCCTGTAAGTATTTGTCAAGGGAAGCACTCTCTCGGTTGGTGATCGATTTAGTGATTTTCAGTTGTCTCATAATGGTTTCGTTATTAGCATCTTGCAAAATTAGGACAAATTCGCGAAACCACCAAAAAAAAAGCCACGAATTTTCATCTTCGTGGCTTTTTTCCTGTTTTTTCGCCTATTCGTTCTGCAAAGGAACGGCAAAGTAGCCTTTTTTGCCAGTGGGATAGATACCCTGGATGTAGAGCACGGGCTCCTTACTGGTGGAGGCTTCCTTGACGACATCCTGCAGGTCCTCGATGCTCTTGATGCTCTGGTCGTTGACCTTTTGGATGATGAAGCCCTTGGGTACGCCAGCATCCTTGAACTTACCGCCAGCTACCTTCATGACCTCCAGACCGTAGCCGATGTTCAGCTGCTCCTTCTGGGCATCCGTGATGGCGCGGAAGGTGCCACCCAGCACGTCGAGGTCGGCATTCTTCACCACCTTCGTGGTGCCCTGCTCGTTCTTCAGCGTCAGTGTCACGGTCTTGGCCTTCTTGTCGCGCATATATTTCACGGTGACCTTGTCGCCAGGACGCTTCTGGGCGAGGATGCCCTGCAGGTCACCCATCGTACCCACCTTCTTGCCATCGACTTCCGTGATGACGTCTTCGGCCTTGAGACCGGCATCAGCGGCAGCACCGTCCTCCACGACCTTGTCGATGCGCACACCTTCCATCGTGCCGTAGTCCTTCACATCCTTATCCTGATCCTTCATGACATCTATATAATCCTTCAAGCTGCCGCCCTGAATACCAATCATGGCGCGCTGGTAGGTACCGTACTTCTTGAAATCATCGACAGCCTTACTGACGATGCTGGTGGGGATGGCGAAGCCGTAGCCGATGTTAGAACCTGTGGGTGAGGCCAGCATGGCATTGATGCCGATGAGTTCACCACGGGTGTTCACCAATGCACCACCGGAGTTACCTTGGTTGATGGCAGCATCGGTCTGGATCATCGAACTGACACCTGAGCCCATAGAACGGGCCTTGGCGCTGACGATACCAGCTGTGACGGTGTTGTTCAGTCCCAGGGGGTTACCCACGGCGAGCACCCATTCGCCCACCTTCACGTCATCAGAGTTGGCGATGACGATGGCAGGCAGGTCCTTGGCGTCGATCTTGATCAGCGCCAGGTCGGTGGTCTTGTCGGCACCAATCACGCGGGCGGAATATTCCTTCGAGTTCTCGTTCAGTGTCACTGTCAGTTCGTCAGCACCATCCACCACGTGGTTGTTGGTTACGATGTAACCGTCTGCGGAGATGATCACACCCGAACCTGCTGCGGCACGCTTAGGGGTCTGCACCTGACGCTGGCGACGACCATTGTTGCCCTGACCCTGTCCACGGCCGAAGAAGCCGCCAAAGGGATCAGAGAAGAAATCCTCGAAGGGATCGCTGTACTCGACGGTCTGCACCTTCGAGTTCTGGACAGACTTGATATATACCACAGAGGGCAGTGACTTCTCTGCGGCATAGGTGAGATCTACAGGCTGTCCTGCGGGAGCGGAGGTCACGACGGGAGCTGTAGCGGGAGTAGGGGCAGCGGCATTAGTGCTGGTGAATGCTGCGACGGAAAGAACCAAAGCAACGGCGCACACGGCTGGCGTTGCTACATTTACGATCTTTTTCATATTCTCAGTCATTTTTGTTATGGTTTTAAATTCGACATGGGCAGCTTGTGAGGCTGCGTGGACTCTTTCGAGTTTCACGCTGCAAAGATAGGGGCAAAATATGGTATAATGACAAAATGTCATGAATATTTGTCCCAATTTAACACTTGCCGAGGATGGCTTAACGGCTCTTTGCGATTAACACTTTGAATCTTAAAAGACTGACAAAATTAAGGATATATCATTGTTTTAGTTGATTATTTGCAATTATTTGACCTTCGCTCTTGTGCTTTTCAATATTTATTACTACCTTTGCAGCCTGAAAGCACTGCCACGGTCTGTCGCTGGTGCCTCAATGGCACGAGAGGAAAGTCCGGGCAGCACAGGGCGCCCCACTTCTGAAAGTGGAAGCTATTGGTGACAGTAGGTGAGGACAGAAGAGAATAACCGCCGTAAGGTAAGGGTGAGAAGGTGGTGTAAGAGACCACCAGCCGGTGGGTGATCATCGGGCTGTGTCCGCTGGGGGCTGCAAGTTCATGTAAACCGTCGTCTGAGGGTTGCCCGCCCGACAGCTCCGGCTACGATGGAGGGTAGAACGCTTGAGCCATGGGGTGACCTATGGACTAGATAAATGACAGGCACCGCGCAAGCGGTACAGAACCCGGCTTACAGGGGCAGTGCTTTCTTTTTTAGTGAACAGTTGACAGTTGATAGTGAATCATGAAGGGTTTTCTGCAACAGATTTATCGTAAGCTCTATCTCACCATCCGGTTCTTTACGGAGAAACGGGTGATGACACAGGCGGCTGCCCTGACTTATTCCACGCTGCTGGCCATCGTGCCCATCCTCGCCGTGGTCTTTGCCATCGCCAGGGGCTTCGGCTATAACAAATACATAGAGATATGGTTCCGTGACATGATGGCGGCACAGCCACAGGCCGCTGATGTCATCGTGGGCTTCGTGAACAGTTATCTGGTACATACGCAGAGCGGCATCTTCCTCGGCGTGGGACTTATCTTCATGCTCTATACGGTGCTGATGCTGGTGAACAATATCGAGGAGACCTTCAACCAGATCTGGCAGGTGAACAACTCGCGGCCTATCATGCGTTCGCTGACGAACTATCTGGCTATGTTCTTCCTGTTTCCCATCATCATCATCGTCTCGATGGGTATCTCCATCCTCGTGGCGACACTGACAGACTCCATGCACCACTTTACGTTTATCGGTCCGGTGGTCCACTGGCTGCTCCAGCTCTCACCTTATATCTTGTTGTCGCTGCTGTTCATCATGCTCTATGTCTATATGCCGAACACGAAGGTGCGCTTGTCGTGTGCTATCGTACCAGGCATCCTCGCAGGTATCGCCATGCAGGTGTTGCAGCTCTTCTATATCTATTCGCAGCTCTGGGTGACGGGCTACAACGCTATCTACGGTTCCTTCGCCGCACTGCCCCTGTTCATGCTCTGGGTGCAGTTCTCGTGGACCATCTGTCTCTTTGGCGCTCAGCTCACCTATACGAACCAAAACCTGAATCGCTTCGGTATCAATCTCGAACCCATCGATATCCATCCGAAGGTAGATATGACGGACGAAGAGCGCGGCGACGCTGCTACGGAACTCTATGCCGACGGCATCGATTCATTGTAGCGGAATATTGAAAACTAGAAACAAAACCATAGGATGAAGAAAGTATTATTGCTGTTGATGGCTGTTGTACTGAGTGTCGCAGTGAACGCCCAGACTGCCGAGTCTCTCTATAAGGAGGGGAAGGCGTTGTATGACAAGAAAGACTATGCCAAGGCGGTGCCCAAGTTGAAGGCGGCTGCCGAGAAGGGTCATAAGAAGGCACAGTACCGTCTTGGCCTCTGCTATGACAAAGGCAAGGGTGTGAAGGAGGATGACCAGTTGGCCGTGAAATGGTATGCCAAGTCGGCTGCACAGAACTATGCCAAGGCACAGTACCAGTTGGGTAAGTGCTATAAGGATGGCGAGGGTGTGGAGAAGAACCGCCAGAAAGCCGTAGAGCTGTTCACCAAGGCAGCCAAACAGGATCATGGTGAGGCCCAGTACCAGTTGGGTAAGGCTTATCTGAAGGGAAAGGGTGTCGCTGCTGATGAGAAGAAGGCCAAGATGTGGCTGAAGAAAGCCGTCAGCAATGAGAAAGACGGTGACGAGATCTTGGCCAAGATCCGTAAGGATGCCGCAGAGGGTGATGAGGATGCCAAACGGATATTGGCTCTCCTGAAGAAATAAGTATGAAGTGATGACGCAGGAAGAGAGTCACAAGAGATATTTCATCACCCTTAGCTATGACGGCACCCGCTATCATGGTTGGCAGATACAGCCCAATGGTGAGTCTGTCCAGGAACGGTTGCAGAGTGCTCTTTCGACCTTGCTCAGGGAGGAGATCACTGTGACGGGTGCCGGCAGAACGGATGCAGGTGTCCATGCCCGGATGATGGTGGCACACTTCGATCTCCCCACCGCAGGAAGGGACGGGGCGTTGGACTGCCAACAGCTGGCCTATAAACTGAACAAACTGTTGCCTTACGACATCGCCGTCCAGAAGGTGGAGCAGGTGAGCAGTGATCTGCATGCCCGTTTCTCGGCTACCTCGCGCACGTACCATTATTATATTCATACGGTGAAGGATCCTTTCCGCAGGGCCTATTCCTGTGAACTGCACTATCCGCTGGACTTCGACCTGATGAATGAGGCGGCGGCCACTTTGAAGGAATACGAGGACTTCGGGGCCTTCTGCAAGAGTGGGGCCGACGTGAAGACGACACTCTGTCAGGTGACGGAGGCACGATGGATACAGACATCTGCTGAGAGCTGGTATTTCGAGATCACGGCCAACCGTTTCCTGAGGAATATGGTTCGGGCTGTCGTAGGGACACTGATAGAAGTAGGACGTGGTCGTCTGACGCTGGATGGGTTCCGTCAGGTGATAGAGGGTAAGCAACGTACGGAGGCGGGCGAGAGTATGCCTGGTCACGCCCTGTTCCTAGAAGATATTAGATATTGAGACGATGTGGCTGATTCTGGCTTTTATGTCTGCCGCCCTGTTGGGCTGCTATGATTCGTTCAAGAAACAGGCGTTAAAGGCGAATGCGGTGATCCCCGTACTCTTCCTGAATACCTTGTTTTCCAGTCTGATCTTCCTGCCGTTCATCATACTGAGTGGTACAAGTGATGTGTTGGACGGTACGATCTTTCATGCAGCCAGTGGTGGCTGGGAGATGCATAAGTATATCCTGCTGAAGGCTCTCATCGTGTTGTCGAGCTGGATCCTCGGCTATTTCGGCATGAAGCATCTGCCCCTGACGATCGTGGGGCCTATAAATGCCACCCGTCCTGTGATGGTGCTGGTGGGTGCCTTGCTGGTCTTTGGCGAACGTCTGAACATCTGGCAGTGGATTGGTGTGCTGCTGGCCATCGCGTCGTTCCTGATGTTGAGCCGCAGCGGTAAGAAGGAGGGCATCGACTTCAAGCACAACCACTGGATCTATATGATCGTCGGTGCGGCAATGCTGGGAGCGATCAGCGGTCTCTATGACAAGTACCTGATGGCGCCTGTGGAGAACGGGGGCGTGGGTCTGGACCGTATGATGGTGCAGTCGTGGTATAACATCTACCAGTGCGGCATGATGGGTATCATGTTGTGGCTGTTGTGGTGGCCCAAGCATCAGCAGACGACACCCTTTCACTGGTC
>JAGCPV010000051.1 GCA_017965475.1 Prevotella sp. | reverse complement strand
GGCCCAAAACAGTCCTTATTCAGAATTGTTCTAATATGCGGATGCGCTCCTCCGTGCTGGGGTGGGTGGCGAAGAGGCCGCTGATGAACGCCATCAGACCCTGCGCCATCTGCTTGGGATGGATAATATACATCTGGGCGATATCCTCACGCTCCACATCGCCGAGGCCAGGATCGTTCGAGATCTTCCGCAGCGCTGAGGCCAGTGCCAACGGGTCGCCGCAGAGTTCTGCTCCGCCAGCATCTGCCATGAACTCGCGCTTTCGCGAGATGGCGAAGCGGGTGAGTGAGATGAAGAGATAGGCGATGCCGGCACAGATGGCGCCGATGAACATGATCATCATCACGGAGAGACCGCCTTTCTCATTGCGGTTGTTGCTGAAGCCCCCGAACCACATGCGGTTATACATCATCCTCACCACCAGGGAGAGGACGGTGGAGATGATTCCCACGAAGATGATGCTCGTGATGAGCAGACGGGTGTCGCGGTTGCGGATATGCGTCAGCTCGTGGCCGATGACACCTGCTAACTCGTTGTCATTCAGACGGTCGAGCAGGCCAGTGGTCACGGTGACGGTATAGGAGTTCTTGTCGATACCGCTGGCGAAGGCATTCAGCTGCGGATCGTCGATCACGTTCACCTTCGGCATGTCCATCCCACACGACATACAGAGGTTCTCCACGATGTTATACACCCTAGGGTTCTCCCGTCGCATCAGGGGTTGGGCACCCGTGGCCCGCTGGATCATCTTCGAGTTGCTGAAATAGGCGATGACAAACCATACACCCACGCCGATGGCCACCCAAGGGGCGATCTTGGAGAAGGTCCAGTTCACGGACTCCTCGTCCAACTGGTTCACAAAGTAGCCGGCCTGATCATAGTAGCCATTACTGAAATAGTTGACGATGGCCAGAAACACCCAGATCATCCCCAGCAGGATCACTGGGAAAGCCGCGAGCAACAGCATGCTCTTCATGTTGTTGCGCGTGATCTGGCTCTGGATTCCGACGTATCTCATCCCGCCTTAGAACTTAATCTCGGGAGCCTTCTCGATGGTGGCACGGTCTTCCTGCGGAATCTCGAACATCGGCTCCTTGTGGAATCCGAACATGTTGGCGAAGATATTCGACGGGAAGGTCTGCACGGCATTGTTCAGCTCACGGGTGGCGGTGTTGAAGTAACGGCGTGTAGCGGCGATCTTGTTCTCGATGTCGGAGATCTCCGTCTGCAACTGCAGGAAGTTCTGGTTGGCCTTCAGGTCGGGATAGGCCTCCACCGATACCTTCAGTCCGGCCAGAGCGCTCGACAACGCGTTCTCTGCCTGGATCTTGTCGTTGATGGTGGTGGCGCCCATAGCGGCGGCACGGGCCTGGGTCACGCGCTCCAGCAACTCTTTCTCATGCTGGGCATAACCCTTCACAGTGGCTACCAGCTGCGGGATCAGATCGTGACGCTGCTTCAGCTGCACGTCGATGTTGGCGAAGGCATTCTCACGATTATTACGCAGTTTCACAAGGTTGTTGTAGATAGCGATGCACGCAATCACGAGTGCAACGACGACTAAAATGATAATCAGAGTCATAGTCAATACTTTTTTTAGTTCTTTATTCGTCGGCAAAGATAGTGATTGTCGCGTAATTGCGCAAATATTTTAGGATTTATTTAAAATAAAATCCGGTCGTCAAGCTTTGAATCTTGACAACCGGACTTGTTGTATGAAACTAAAAATAGTTTTCTTTACTTCATCTTTGCCATAACCTTCTTGTAGTACTTGTTCGTGGCGCGGACACTGTACTTCGGTCCTCCATTCCATGCGCGGATGGCTTTCTCCACGTTGTTCTCCGGGTTATGGAAAGACTGGAACAGGAGAAACATCTCCTTGGATTTCTCGACACTGTAGCGGTCGGCCATCGTATAGCGCTTCTTGCTTTTCCTCTTTTCGAGGATGATGTTACAATCCTTCACGAGAATTGGGGTAATCTGCATGGCGCCTACTGAGTAACCACTCTTAGCGTTGGGATCTCCTCCACTTTCCACCTGGATGATTGCATCCATGATTGGATCCCAGTTGAAACCTGATGTTTTCATGCTCTTGGGGGCGCTCTCGATCTTCAGACTAGCCTTGCTTGTGACAGCGGCCGTGGGCTTCGAGTTTCCTCCTGCTGGGGCAGTCATGCCTATCAGCGTCAGAGTCATCAGGATCACACTTGCCTTTCTTAAAACACTCATATACTCTATACTTTAGACGGGCACTCATCACGAGGGCCGTGTTATCCTTTAGATGATTTCGGGTGCAAAGGTACGAATAATCAGATAGTTAGCCAAACTTTTTTGGCTTTTTTATGAAAATTGTGTGCGCACACTGATTTATGTCAAGAATTGTAAAAAAATGTTTATCCGTGATTTTTGATCGGTAAAACTAGTCCAGATCGACTACTGTGATGCCTGCTCCGCCAAACTGAACATGCTCGTCGCGGAAGTGGCTGACGTTGGGGACAGTACCCAGATATTGGCGTATCAACTGGCGCAGGACACCCGTTCCCGTACCGTGCAGAATACGGACGCGGTTCATGCCTATAAGGATGGAATCGTCGAGGAAATGCATGACGGCATTGATGGCCTCGTCGCCCCGCATGCCTCTCACGTCGAGATCCTGATGGAAGTTCTGACGGTGATCCTCCATCGTGGCACGCGTCATACGCGACGTCTGGATAGCCAGATGGGCGTGTTTGTTGGCGGCAGGGTCTTCACCTTTCACCTTTCCCTTCTCGCTCCTCTCCAGTTGTTCTGTCTTCACCTTCGAACGCAGACCTCCGAAGATGACGGTGGCCTGCTTGCCCTGTATGCTCTCAATCTCTCCGACGCTGCTGGTACCTTTGATACGCACGATGTCGCCCTTCTCCAGAGGCTTGTTCTGGTCGGCTGTCGATGTCTTGGCGTGGGCTGCGAGCTTCTCACTGGCGATACGCTCCTGCTCACCCTTCTCTGCCTTGCGCTGGGCCTTGCGCGCCTTACGCTCCTCCATCTGGCGCAGTTTCTTGGCGAAGTCCTCCTCGCTCATCAGACCCTGCTGGTCGTCGCTCGTCACCTGCTCACGGAACTCCTGCAGTTCCTCACGGATCTGACGTGTACGCTCCTTCTCGGCCTGTGCCTCACGGATCTCGCGGATGGCGTTCTCGATCTTACGGTTGGCCTCGTTCAGGAGCTCTTCGGCCTGTTGCTGGGCACGACGCAGGATCTGCTTACGCTCACGGTCGATCTCTTCAAGATTGTTCTCGTAACGCTGGATATGACCTTCGAGCGACTTCTCATGCTGATGGATCGTCTGGCGCTTGCCTTCCCAATAGCGCTTGTCGCGCACGATATCCTGCAGATACTTGTCGCTCTGGATATAGTCGGAGCCCACAATGTCGGAGGCGTCCTTGATCACCTCCTCGGGGATGCCTGTCTTCCTTGCTATCTCGATGGCGAAGCTGCTGCCCGGCTGTCCGATGGCGAGCTGGAAGAGGGCCTGCATCTGGTGACGGTCGTAGAGCATCGCACCATTCACCACACCGGGGTGGTCTTCGGCAAAGTGCTTCAGGTTCTGGTAGTGGGTGGTGATCACGCCAAAGGTCTGCTTCTGCCAGAACTGCTTCAGCATGGCCTCCGCGATGGCACCGCCGATGGTGGGTTCCGTACCGCTGCCGAACTCGTCGATCAGCAACAGACTCCTGTCGTTGGCCTGCTTCATCATCGTCTTCATGTTCATCAGGTGACTGGAGTAGGTCGAGAGGTCGTTCTCGATGCTCTGCTCGTCGCCGATATCGATGAGGATATGCTGGAAGAGTCCTGTCGTGGATCTGTCGCCGATAGGTATCGGCAGTCCGCACTGGAGCATATACTGCAACAGTCCGACGGTCTTCAGACATACTGACTTTCCGCCAGCATTAGGACCGCTGATGATCAGCAGCCTCCCTATTGTCTTGTCTCCCTGCTTCTCAGTCTCCTTGTCTCCTTGCAGCCTGATATCCAGCGGCACCACCTGTTTCCCCTGCTTCTCCAATGAGAGCTGCAGCAGCGGGTGGATGGCCCTGATCCAGTCGATGTGGGGACGATCCTCCACCTGCGGCTCAAAGGCTTTCGTCAGTTTCGCCCATTCGCTCTTGGCGTAGATGAAGTCGATCTGTGCCAGGAACTGATAGGAGTCGAGCAGTTCTCCGACGTGCGGGCGCACCTCGTCTGTGAACACCGTCAGGATCCGTATCACCTCACGGCGCTCCTCAGCCTCCAGCTGGCGCACTTTGTTGTTGGCCTCCACGACCTCGGCAGGTTCGATGAAGACCGTCTTGCCCGTCGCACTCTCGTCGTGCACGATACCGCTGATACGCCGTTTCACCTGAGGTGCCACAGGGATCACCAGTCGGCCGTCGCGCATCGTGGGAGCGGCGTCCTTATCTACGATGCCGTCCTTCTGGGCCGCATGCAGTATAGTATATAAGGTACGTGAAATGCTGCCTTGCGTCTTCTCCAGTTCATGACGGATGCTGGCCAGTGTCATCGAGGCGGAGTCCTTGATCTTTCCGAACTTGTCGAGGATGGAGTCGATGCGGCGGATCATCGCAGGGAAGGTCACCACACCCTCCGTCAGCCTGTGCAGGGCGGGGTAGGGATAGGTGGGCTCCTTGTCGTCGTCAGTCTCCTCGTCGTTGCGGTTCAGGTATCTGACGATGTTCGCGATGGTCTCCAGCGAACGCCTGAGATCCCACACCTCGTCCTCCTCCAGATGCGTGTTCTCCAAGCGGATGCGGCTGATGGCCTCCCTGATGTCGAAGAAATACTGCATGGGGAAGTCATCCTTCTCCTCCTGGAGCCTGCGGAACTCGCGCACCTGCGTCAGCCATTCATTCACCTCACGGCCGTCTGTGGAAAAGGTCATCTCATCGACCTTTTCCTTGCCGAGCGTACTGAGGCAGCGCTCCTTGATGAGCCTGCGGATCTCGTCAAAACCGAGCTTATGTTCGAAGTTATTCGGATAAATCACGGTGCAAAGGTAGTTATTTTACCTTGGTTGGCAAAAAAGTTAGTTTAAAATTTGGTTAATTAGGAAAAACTATGTACCTTTGCACCCGCTTT
>JAGCPV010000050.1 GCA_017965475.1 Prevotella sp. | reverse complement strand
TTTCGCATTCCAAAGGGCATCGACAAACTCCTTGCTCTTATCGTGAGAGCACATCATCGAGGCAGCTGCTGAGGTGGCTACGAGGCCGATGCTATGGCGCAGCTTCTTAAATCCACCAGCCTGCAGGATCTCATCACCCTCAGGCAGCGAACCATCGACACGATACTGATCGACGAACGTGTCAATGCCCTGGCCATAGAGGAAGTTCTGGATAGTCTCACCATACTGACGCTGCCACTCGCCATCGGCACAACTCCACTCGTAGTCAAGCGTGATGTTCATGGGTACGCGCCAAGAGTCGTAGCGGAAGTTGTTATTGCCAAAACGACGGGGTGCAGCATTCTGCTGGTTCTGTGACATACCAGGGAAACGGGGCATCTGCATCTCGCTGCCATCGTACTGGCACATATCGGCATTCAGACCCGTCTGCGGATTGATGGCCTTATGCAAGAACTCGCGGCTCTTCTGAGCACACTCGTTCCAATAGTCAGCGCGTCCGTCGTCAGCCCATTTCGCCCAAACCTCATAGAAAGCGGGGATGTGATAAGAGGGATCCGTATAACGCTGTCCGAAACCATCAGGGGTGAAGGTGATCAGCTGTGTCTCAGGGTCAATCAGATACATCTTCTGAGGGCCCGTCTGCTGGGGACCAAAGCTGGGGAAGCCTGCTGGTCTGGGCTCTGGCTCGTACTCCTTGGGCTGGATGCAGTTCAGGATATTCTGAGCCTCAGCGAGGTAGTTGATGCCAGTATCGTTGCCCCAGCGGTTGGAGGCGAAAATGAGAGCCGTGATGAAATAGAGTTCACCATCGCTGGCTGCACCCTGCGCATTACGTGTGCCATCCGTCTTACAACTCCAGGCGAAATAGCCCTTGCGGATGCCGTCCTGATGCTGCATATATTTCTTGCTCCAGCGCCACAGACGGTCGAAGATGTCCTTCTCGCCAAACTGTACGGCGATCATCAGACCATACGACATACCCTCCGTGCGGGCATCGTGGTTCTTCACGTCAGAGACATAGCCCATTGAGTCGCCCACCTCGAAATAGACCTTGTTGGGACCACGGAACACATCGTCGAACACTTGCTGGAGTTTCGCATTAACTTCGCTCTCGTCATAGCCCATCTCTACAAAGAGGTTACGGTACTGTCCTGTCTCAAACGCGCCCTTCTTCCAAGGGGTGAGGGCCATCACAGGGATGGCGAGCATCATCAGTGATGCTAAGATGATTGATTTCTTCATTTTCGTAATGTTGGTTTCTGTTTGCAAAGATACAAACTTTCTTCGAAACAAAACCGGATTAAAGATTTTTTATCAAACCAAATGGGCAGAGAGGATCTCGATGGGGTTGTAGTCGTTGAGTTGGATGCGGAGGGGCTGAGCCTGAGACAGATTGAGTCCGAAGCAGGTCTCATCCCAGAGTTTACGGCTGTCGAGAGTCACCTTGGGGGATGTGACGCTATTGAATACGATGATGCCCTGAGGATTGAGAACGTCATGCACCTTACACATGATCTCCTTCAGACGGCCTCCATGACCACCTATAAACACGGCATCAGGGCGAGGGATCGCACTGAGGTCTGCCTCCAGGAAATCGCCGATATGAACGTTGATGCCAGGGGCGCCGAACTTACGGGCATTCTCGTGGATAATCGCCTCACACTCAGGACGAATCTCGAAGGCTTCGATGTCGAGATGAGGGAACAACAGACGGGCTTCGATAGAGACACTACCTGTGCAGAAGCCGATGTCCCAGAGCACCTGACGACGGGGCAGATCCAGAGCTTGGAGCGTCAGCAGACGAATCGGCATCTTCGTGATCATCT
Organism: Prevotella sp.; assembly: GCA_017965475.1. Lineage (GTDB taxonomy): Bacteria > Bacteroidota > Bacteroidia > Bacteroidales > Bacteroidaceae > Prevotella. Next base: position 2,103 of record JAGCPV010000050.1, on the reverse strand, counting down.
TCTGACGGCCATCGAGCAGAGTGAAGGCAGAGTCAGGGATGCCGAGAAGCGTCTCCCTCTGTCCTGTCTGCGTTACGATCACGCAGTTGGGCATGGAGAAATCACGCAGGGTGGCTTCTTTAAGGGCCAGGGTCGTTATCTTTTCAAGAGAAGGATTCCCTATGTGTTCGCCTACATGCATCTGATAATCCGTATAGCCGTAGTCGAGCATGCGTTGGGCGATGGCTGCAGGGTTATGCTCACGGTCTGTGAGCACACCAATCTTCCCCACCCTCTCAATAAGCGCACGGTCGAACTCAGGCCAAGGACGGCCCGTGAGAGATACGATACGCATATCATCATAGGACATCAGAAGCCGATGAGCCAACATTTGCAGGGAGTTAAAGGTGGGATAGACCACGATATCCGCCTCAGGCATCTTGCGACGGATGGTGTTGGCAAAGCCAAAGAACAGCGGGTCGCCACTGGCAAAGACAATGATGGGGACTTCACCCCTAGCCTCTCCCCGAAGGGAATTCTGATATTGTTCAAAGACAGCATCCAAGGGCACCGTGATATCTATCCACTCGGCATCAGCAGGGAGCAGGGATGAGACGATCTCATGATGGCGCCTGCCACCTGAGAAGGCCTTTCCTTTGCGAATGATCTCCAGCACCTCTGGCGGGAAGAACGGCTGAGGGTTGTCTGTGATGCCAATGACAATGAACTTCATAAGTCGCGACCTGGTTTGAGTTGTGCTGCATCATCGAAGGTCAGAATAGCATTACAGAGTGTGGCAGCGAGGTTGGAACCTCCCTTACGTCCCTCGACGATGATCTTGGGGATATCGCGGAAGGGTTTCACCATGTGTTTCGACTCACGGACATGAACGAAACCCACAGGAGCCGCGATGATACCAGCGGGATGGGCCTTCCCCTTACGGATCAGGTCACAGAGTTCCATGAGGGCCGTAGGAGCATTGCCAAAGGCAAAGAGGGCGTCGGGATGCTCCTCGACAGCAAGACGGATGCCGGCCTGCGTACGGGTGATCACCTCCACCCCTGCCCCCTCCTCCCCAAAGGAGGGGAGTTTGGTGAGGTCTGCGACACGGGGATCGGAGAGATAGCATTTCGCCTCGACTCCCAAACGTTGGAGGGCACCTTTACGGATACCACTCGTCACCATCGTCACATCTGTCACGATGGTCTTCAGTTCACCTTTCACCACCTTGTTATATAATGTCTCTACGGCCCCTTCGTCAGTATAGAGAATACGCTCCATATCGAAGTCGGCAGTGGTGTGGATAGCGTGAAGCAAGGCCCACTTATGGTCCAGCGGATAGTCCTTCTTATGTAATTCCTTGGAGATGGTGTTGAAAGATTCGATCATGATGTTCTGGCCGATCTTTGTGCCTTCTGTGGATTCCTCACGGTAGTAGCCACGTGGCGTAATCATCTTGTTGTCAGCGATATACGACTGTGAGTTTCCAATAATAATAATGGTAAACATATCCACATCCTCAGGATCGAAAGCACCTAAGGTGGTGATCTTTATCTCCTGTTCCTCGCGTCCTGCCTGACGGACATAGCCCACGGGTGTTTCTGCTGAACGATATTTGAGGAAGATTTCCTGCAGACGATAGAGTTGCCAGTAACGACCATGCGACTTGGGATTATAGACAGCCGTCACGAAGTCGCCCACAGCAGCAGCCTTGATCCTGCGTTCGATGACCTCCCAAGGTGTCATCAGGTCGCTCAACGAGATCACACAGAGATCATGTCCAATGGGCGCGCCCAACAAAGAGGCTGCTTTCTGGAAGGCCGAGATGCCTGGCAAGGTCTCAATCTCGATGTCCGACCTCCTATTGGGGCCTGACCCCAGTAAGAGGTTTTGCATCTCGTAGATGAGGGGTGCCATGCCGTAGATGCCTGCATCGCCAGAGGAGATGACCACCACGGTCTTGTTCTGCTCTGCCAAAGAGAAAGCCAGTTCGGCACGCTCACGTTCCTTCTTCATGCCCGTGTCGATACACTCATAACCTTCGCGCACATAAGGTTGGATAAACTGGAAATAGTACTTATAGCCCACAATGACATCGGCCTCGCGTACCGCTTCCAATACGGC
>JAGCPV010000049.1 GCA_017965475.1 Prevotella sp. | reverse complement strand
TATGTCGATGATGCCACTTACGAGGAGGATATCCGACTGATGAAGCAGGCTAATGTGAACTTCCTGCGTACCTCGCACTATCCTGATCGTGAGTATATCTACGAGCTCTGTGACAAATGGGGCATCTACGTGATGGATGAGGCCAATCACGAGACGCATGGCTATGGCTATGCCAATGATGTGATGGGTGAAGATCTGTCATTCCAACAGGCCCATGTGGATCGTGCGGAGTCGCTTGTGAAACGTGACTTCAATCATCCCTGTGTCATCCTCTGGAGTCTTGGTAACGAGGGTGGAGTAGGTCCCAATATCGAGGCCATGTATAACAAGGTGAAAGAACTCGACTCAACGCGTCCTCCTTTCTACGACAGTGATCGAAGATACAGTTGTATTTGGGATGATAGCTACCTCTATCCTGATGATTTAAAGAAGAATGCGGAAGCCGTTAAGGATAAGCCGTTTATGATGCGCGAATATGCTCATGCTATGGGTAATTCATGTGGTAATCTGCAGGAGTTTTGGGATGTCATCTATGCCGACTCCTCTATCTGCGGTGCTGCCATCTGGGACTGGGTGGATCAGGGACTGCTCAAAGATGGTTATTATGCATATGGAGGCGACTTCGGTGATATGCCCAACGACGGCCCGTTCTGTATCAATGGTCTTATAGCGCCAGACCGCAAACCTCATCCGCACTATTACGAGGTACAACACGTCTATCAGCCTATTAAGTTCGTGCAGGAGGGCGATTCCACCATCCGCATCATCAACCGCAATTTCTTCACCAGTATTGATGAATACGAGTACTACTGTGAGGTCTATCATAATGGTGAATTGGTGACGGGTGAACTGGCCAGGGTGAAAGATGGTTGTTTTGAAATACCTTATCCCTATTACCCTTACGATGGCGCAGAACTGATTCTGAATGTCTATGCCCGTCTGCGTCAGGATACGCCTTGGGCTAAGGAGGGTTTCGTCGTGGCTCGTGAGCAGTTTATCTTGAAGCCTGAAGAGTTTTTCCTGGCCTTTGCTGGTAGGGATACCGTTGCAGAAGAAACGGATGACGGCTATGTGGCTCCTACGGAGAATGGCTCTATCACCATCTCCAAGACGGGTGCACTTACCTCTTGGGTGGTCAAGGGCACGGAGATGCTTCAGGCACCGCTGGAGCCCTATTTTTGGAAACCAGAGAACGACAACCAGCATGCAGCCCACTTCGCAGAGCGTACAGCCGTCTGGAAGGATGCTTCCCAGCAGCGCACCGTCAAATCCATCCGTGTGGAGGGTAGGCAGGTCATTGCAGAGATGTCGCTGCCTGTAGGGGCCGACCTCACGTTAACCTATGATTTGAAGGCAGATGGTCGTATCATGGTCGATATGGACTACAAGCCCACAAGCGCTGATATCGTCACGATGCCTAAGTTTGGCATGCGCATGCGTCTGCCAGCGGACTTTATGCATATCAAGTACTACGGTCGTGGCCCGTGGGAAAACTATCCTGACCGCAAGGGCTCTGCCTTCCTCGGTATCTACGAAATGCCACTCTGTGAGTATGAAACGGAGTATATCCATCCGCAGGACAATGGTAATCGCTGCGATATCCGTTGGTTTGAGATCTCCAATGCCTCAAAGACGGTACGTATCGACGGCAATCAGCCCCTCTGCATCCGAGCCTGGGACTATGGTGAGGAGGACCTGGAAGGAGCCAAGCATCCTCATGATGTGAAGCGTGGACGTTTCGTCAACCTGAATATAGATGCTAATATCCACGGTGTTGGAGGAGCTGATACATGGGGTAAGCGTACGCTGTCACCATATATCATCAATGGTAACATGCCCATCCACTACAGCTTCATTCTTGGCATTTAATTCCTTGATGGCTGTATCATAGCCTGTCAGTGCGGCAAAGGGAGCAAACTGAGCCGCACGGTTCCACATCGTCATTCTCGGATGATGTTTCGGCTCGTAATGTGGTAGATTGATGATATCGTCGTAATTATCCATGATCATTGATTGGTTATGCCTTGTGTCCTCCTATCTGTTTATTGCGTTCCTTGGCTGTGGCTCCCTCTTCGAAGTTCAGACCTCTGAGGATAGCGTTCTTGCCGAAACGCTGTTTGATCTTCAATTGTGCTTCCTGCATCCTCCGTTCTTTGTCGAGCCGGGCTTTCTCTTCTTGTTTCTGCTTTTCTATTGTTTCGTAATCCGTGAAGAGGTCGAGTTGCTGGGGGGCCTTCTGTTGGGCAACAAGTGAAGCCTCTGATACGACATGGTTCGTCGTCAGGTTCAGCCTACGGATCAGCAAATCAGGATTCACATGACGGTCAAACAGTTCCGCAGCACCATCCATGATAAGTCGGGAGGATGATGTGGGATCCTTGAAGTTGAAAGATCCATGTGCATGTTTAGGAACAGCCTTGCCGTAATAGTTGGTGGTTATCTCACCATGATATTTCGCACGGATCTCAGGGCGTGTCAGACACTCGGCATCATAGCCTACAGTCAGCACCAGCTGATCTGTCACCAGACGTTTCGACACCAGGTCGAGAGCCATTCCTTCGGCCATCTCCTGTATTACCACACGGGCCTTCTTGAAATTGTACGGCTTTTGCAACACCTGTCCACTACTGAAAGAGTTGGTTTCTGGTCGATATGCTTTCACTGCCTCCATCGTACATGGTTCCCAACCCCAAGCATGGTCTATTAGTAACTCTGCATTCACGCCAAACAGCCTATACAGCAATCCCTCGTTCTGTATGGACATCCGAGCCAGTTTTCCCATGGTGTCAATGCCGTAGATGGCCAGTTTCTCGGCTATTCCCTGTCCGACACGCCAGAACTTTGTCAGGGGGCGATAGTCCCACAACTCGCGTCGATAAGACATCTCATCAAGTTCGGCTATACGCACCCCGTCCTTATCGGCAGGCATTTTCTTCGCCATGATATCCATTGCGACCTTGCAGAGATACATGTTTGTACCGATGCCCGCTGTCGCTGTGATACCTGTCTGTTCCAACACGTCACGAATCATCTTCATGGTCAATTGGTGAGCGGTCAGCTTATAACTGCCTAAGTAGGCTGTCACATCCATAATCACCTCGTCAATTGAATAAACATGGATGTCCTCCGGCGCAACATATTTCAGGTAAATATTATAGATTTTTGAACTCACCTCGATATAGTGTGCCATCCGTGGAGGTGCAATAATGAAATCGACACCACGCGCCTTCTGATAGACTTCGAAAAGTCGTGCCCGTCCACCTATGCCGTAAGCCTTCATCGACGGCGATACCGCCAGGCAAATGGTCTTTTCTGTCCGGTTTATGTCGGCCACAACAAGATTAGTAGTCAGAGGGTCAAGTCCCCTGTCCACGCACTCTACTGAAGCGTAGAACGACTTCAGGTCGAT
>JAGCPV010000048.1 GCA_017965475.1 Prevotella sp. | reverse complement strand
TCGTCGTGGGCGAGGCCATCGACAACCGGCAGGGCCTCTCAGAACTGTACTCGAAACACTTCACTCACCTCTTCCGACAGGGCGACGATACGGCATCATGATACTGGTATTCGGAGGAACGACGGAGGGCCGGAAGGCTGTAGAGGTGCTGGAGGAGGCTGGCACAAACTATTTCTACAGCACTAAGACGGGTGAGCAGGATATCACCGTTCATCATGGGCAACGTATCGACGGTGCGCTCGATGCAGAGGCGATGCTGGCGTTCTGTCGTGAACAGAATATCCGTCTGATAGTAGATGCTGCCCATCCCTTTGCCTCGCAACTCCACCAGACAATTGCACAAGTCTCCGCGGAACTGGATATCCCAGCCATTCGTTATGAGCGCATCTATCCTGAGCGTGATCCAGAGATGACATGGATTGATGACTACAGCCAGATACCTCGCGATATCCATAGTCTCTTGGCGACAACAGGTGTGCAGAGCATTGCCAAATTAAAGCCGTTGGAGAGAGAGGGCATCAGAGTCTTTTATCGCATCCTTAACAGGGCGTCGTCGATAGCCTTAGCCCTGAAGCAAGGAGTAGGGGAGGAACATCTCTGCTACTATGATAATCCAAAGGATATTCCTGTAGAGGCTGACGCTATTCTGTTGAAGGAGAGTGGTCTTTCAGGAGGGTTCCTAGAGAAAGTGGAGGCTGCTCAAGAACGAGGCATGAGAATCATTGCCCTAAAGCGGCCAGAAACGCCTGGGATCTTTACGATCATCAATGGGCCTTACGGATTAAGGCGGGCAGTGGAGAAACTGTTGCCAGAGTTCTATCCCCTCCACAGCGGACTGACGACGGGCACCTGTGCTACGGCGGCTGCTGTAGCTGAGGCGCTGAGACTGTTGAAGGGCGAGACGCCAGACGAGGTGCCTGTTATCCTGCCTGATGGCGAGACGATCCATGTGCCTGTGAACTATGGCGACGGCTATGCCTCTGTCTTTAAGGAGGCAGGTGATGATCCTGATGTGACGAATGGATTAGAGATAAGGGCGAGTGTCAAACCATCCGAGACCTTCGAGATTCTTGGTGGCGAGGGGGTAGGAAGATTCACGCTTCCTGGCTTTGACTATCCCGCAGGTGAGGCAGCCATCAACAAAGCCCCTCGTGAGATGATCCGTCAGAATCTGGAGCCTTTCGGCAGACCCCTGCAGGTGACCATCAGCGTGCCTGAGGGTGCTGAGATCGCGAAGCGTACCTTCAATCCTCGTCTTGGCATCGAGGGTGGTATCTCTATTATAGGTGTCTCTGGTATCGTGAAACCCTTCTCGGAAGAAGCCTTTATTAAGAGCATCCGCAAGTGTATGACGGTGGCGCAGGCCTCTGGCTCCGAACGTGTGGTGATCAATAGTGGTGGTAAGAGCGAGCGCTTCGTGAAAGCCCTCTATCCAGACCTGCCCCAACAGGCGTTTGTGGAGTATGGTAACTATATCGGAGAGACGCTGAAGATCGCCCACGAACTCGATGTCAAGAATGTCACCCTTGGTGTGATGTTGGGTAAGGCCGTCAAACTCGCTGCAGGTCATCTGGATACCCATAGCAAAAAGGGTACGATGGATAAGGATTTCATTAGCGAGATGCTTCAGGAAGCTGATTGTGATCTCGACATCAGTGCCATCACCTTAGCCCGTGAACTCTGGGAGAAACTGCCCCAAGATAAACTCCAGCTTTTCGCCAACACGATCATCCGCCATTGCGAGACCTATTGTCGTCCGCTACTTCCTAACGGACAACTCACCATCCTACTGATCGATGATAACGGTCATATCTACCAAGAAATCACTTCCGCTTAGCAGGTCGCTTGACGGTCTTCTTGGTTGGTGCAGCTTTGGGCTTGGGCAACTCAGGAATATCCTTTGTCACAGTTGCCTTTAAGATACGGATATCCTCTAAAGGACGGTCATTCTTGTCTGTCTGGACCGTCTGGATCTTCTCGATGATATCCATACCTTCAGAGATCTCGCCAAATACGGTATATTGACCATCCAGATGTGGTGTACCTCCAATGGTCTTATATACCTCCATCATCTCTGGGGTCAACTTGACCTGGCCTTGTGTAACAGAATCCAGTTTCTCCTGAGTCTTTGCCAAACGCATATCATCAAACACCTTTCCCCAAACAATATAAAACTGACAGGCAGATGAACGTCGCTCTGGATTCACCTGATCACCCTCACGCGCCATCGCCACCACACCTCTACGATGGAAGATCTGAGGCAAACGGAACTCAGCCTCCTGGGTATAGTCGAAATCACCTGATCCGAGTAGTTGTCCTGGCTTCGCATGTTTACTGTTTGTATCACCACTCTGAATCATAAAGTCCTTGATGACACGATGGAAGAGCAATGAGTCATAGACGCCCATCTTCGTGAGTTTCAGGAAGTTGTCGCGATGCTGAGGTGTCTCGTCGTAAAGGGCGATACGGATATTGCCCATCGTCGTTTCCAACAACACTTCTGTAGTAGAAGTCTGGGCATAGGATGATACCCATATACAGCACACCAACATTAAATACAGTACTCGTTTCATATCGTTCTTAGTTTTATTCTCCAACTTCATCTTTTCTCCTACGGAAAAGAACGGCTGCAATCACAGGCGCTCCAACAAGAGCGGTAACAGAATTCACAGGTAAGGCCCCCTCGAAGCCTGGCATACGGGCGATGAGGTTGCAGACGAGAGCGAGTGCAGCACCACAAAGCATCGTGGCAGGCATCAGAATACGATGGTCCGATGTGCGGAAGATGGCGCGTGCCAGATGGGGTACTGCGAGGCCGATGAACATGATGGGTCCGCAGTAGGCCGTAACGATTGCCACCAGCACACCAGAACTGATGATCACCAGCATACGGGCACGACGGATATTCAGGCCGAGATTAGCCGCATAACGGTCACCCAGCAGCAACAGGTTCATGGACTTCACCAACAGACAGGCCAATGGCAGCAGGATACACATCAGCACGACGAAGAGGATCATCTCGTCGCCAGAGACACGGGAGAACGAGCCGAGGCCCCAGACCACGAACGACTTCACATCCTCCTCAGGCGACAGGAACTTCAGGACGCCGATGATGGCATTGGCTAAGTAGCCGATCATCACACCTATAATCAATAAGGTGACATTACCCTTCACCTTCTGCGAGATCCACACGATCAGCATCATCACTGTGAGAGCGCCTATGATGGCGGCCACTGATATCGCAGCATCACCGAGGTAGCCGAGACGCGACAGCGCCACACCACCGATCCTGCCAGAGAGCAACACCACAAAGGCCACGCCGAGGGCGGAACCGTTGGAGATACCCAATACCGAGGGACCTGCCAAGGGATTACGGAAGACGGTCTGCATCTGGAGACCACTGACAGCCAGACCCGCTCCTGCGACGATCGCCGTGAGGGCTTGTGGGAGACGCGACTTCCAGATGATGTTCGCCCAGATCTCGTTGGCTTCACCACCTGTGAGGATACGGCAGATATCGGCTATAGGGATTTCGACGGAGCCAATGAGCAGGTTGACGATAGCCAGCACCACTATCGATACCACCAGTATCAATATCATTGGCAATGTCCGTCTCATTTATTTCAGCAGATAATAGAAGGTGGGTTGGTAATCCTTTTCCACCAACTCTGGGTGGAAGATGGCGACAAAGTCCTTCAGCAGTACATCCGGCTCTACAGGAGATATCTCGTAATAGGGTGTCTGTTTCATGTTGCAGTAGATCACCTTCTTCTCCTTATATGCCTTAAACAACTCATTGCGGGGTTCGGAGGCCTTGAGGGCTTCGTAGGAGAACTCGCCAGGGTAGCTGTTCAGGATACGCCAGTAATCAGCATTGGCAGCGAGAGCGTACATCTTCTCAAACTCCAGGTTTTCACCACTTGTCTCCTCGTCGTTGATGACATAGTCGGCGCCTGCATCACGGAAGATCTGGGCGAGATAGTTCTTACCACCCACGGCATGCCAGTTGCCATAGTGCATCTCACCACTCAGAACCGTAGGACGAATGGCAGCAGCACTGGCCTTTTCTTTGAGTTCGTTGTAACGGCTCTCGATACCAGCGAAGGTCTCGATGGCCTCTTTCTCCTTACCAATGAACATACCCACGAACTTGATCCACTCGGCTTGTCCCATAGGATCGAGTTCCTGATAGCCGAGGTGTGGCACCAGGGTAATACCCGTCTCCTTGATGGCCTCATAGCCACCACGCTTGGAAGGAGAGATGAAGATCACGTCAGGGTTGGCAGCCAGCACCATCTCTGTGTCGAAGTTACCCTCCATACCGATCTTCACGATGCGCCCATCTTTCACCCTCGCGAGGATATCCTTGTTGAAGAGGTTCTTTGTACCCGTCAGACCTTTCACCACGTCGTGGGCATTGAGGATGGTGAAGTTCGACAGTTGCAGGGAGGTCATGCAGATGGTACTCTTGATGGGGATATGTATCTCCGTATAGCCTTCTGGCACCTCGGCATCCTCAGCATATACCAGGGCGAAATGATAGTTTTTCCCCACATCGACGAGACGGACCCCGACGGTGTCTCTCACCTGATAGCCAGTGGCGTATTTGGGTGAGAGTTCAAGGGCTGACACTTCGAGATGGTGGGATGCGTAATCGCCAGAACTGGAGGCAGTGCGTTGCTTGCAACCTGTCAGGAATGAGAGCGCCAAAAGCGCTATGAGGGGTAGGAATCGTGATCGTTTCATACAGATGAATATGAATTGTTGGTGCAAAGATACAATAAATATGTGATTTATGGTAGCCGATTGACGAATTTTTTGTATATTTGCAGCGATAATAGGCTGATGAGATGAAAACGGCATGGATGATAGCAGCACCAACGAGTGGCTCGGGCAAGACGACGATTGCCCGAGGACTGATGGCACTCTATACCAAGAAAGGCTTCCGTGTGCAACCTTTCAAGTGCGGTCCTGACTATATCGACACGAAGTTCCATGCAGCGGTCTGTGGTCGTCCGAGTGTCAATCTCGATACCTTCATGGCAACGCCAGAGCATGTTAGGGAGTTGTTTGCGCACTATGGTGCTGAGGCTGATCTGTGTATCGTGGAGGGTATGATGGGACTCTTCGACGGCTATGACCGTGATAAGGGTTCTTCAGCGGAGATCGCTGAGACATTGGGCATACCCGTGGTGTTGGTCGTCGATGCTAAGTCTGCCGCCTATTCGATGGCCCCGCTATTGTCTGGCTTTATCCATTTTAAGGAAAGTGTTGACATCGTGGGTGTTATATTTAATAAGGTGGGTTCTGAACGTCACTACCAGATGCTGCAACAGGTATGTCAGGATGTGGGAATAACGTGTTTCGGTTATCTGCCCAAGAACGCCGCACTGGAACAAGGCTCGCGCTATCTGGGTCTCGATTTCTCGCAGCAGGCGGAAAGTGAGGAATTGACGAGGCTGCTGGAGGATCATGTGGAGTGGGAGAGACTGCTGGAATTGGGAGCGGGGAAGGGGATTGCTCCCCCTGTGTTTTCGAAGCGGGAACTGTCGCCTGAACACGTGCTCGTCGCTCGTAATGCGGAGAGTTTCTCGTTTCTCTATCAAGAGGTGATCGATGGTTTTGCACAGGTGTCTTTCTTTGACCCAGAGAGAGAGGTGCCCAACTTCGAGGGTGTCGATCTGCTCTATCTGCCAGGCGGCTATCCGGAGAAACATTTGGATGCACTCGTGGAGAATGTGGCCTGTCGTCAGACTATCAAGACTTTTGCAGAACGAGGCGGACGCGTACAGGCTGAGTGTGGTGGTATGATGTATCTCTGTGAGAAGATTGTGACGGATGAGGGTGAATACCCGATGTGTGGTGTGCTGCCCTATACGATCTCTGCCCGTCAGTCGGACAGACGGCTCTCTTTGGGATATCGGCAGTTCGAACTCGATGGTCAGACGTACAGAGGTCATGAGTTCCATTATACCCAGTTCCTTGGAGCGCAGCCAGCATCAGTGACGCAGGTCTATAATGCCAAAGGTGAACCCGTACCCACACCCGTCTTCAGATATCAGAATGTCTTAGCAAGTTATACGCATTTGTATGGATAGATTACACCCCGTGATGTTTGCCGGTACTGGCAGTGATGTCGGCAAGAGTGTCGTGGCAGCGGCTTTCTGCAGGATATTCCTGCAAGACGGTTATCAGCCTGCGCCCTTCAAGGCCCAGAATATGGCATTGAACTCCTACGCCACACCTGAGGGACTGGAGATCGGACGGGCTCAGGCCGTACAGGCTGAGGCAGCGGGCATCCCCTGTCATACGGACATGAACCCTTTGCTTCTGAAACCCCAGAGCGACCATACCTCACAGGTTATCCTCAATGGCAAACCTATTGGTAATAAGGATGCGTATGATTATTGGAGGAGGGGTACTTCCGAGATTGACTATCGTGCGGAGGTATGTGTGGCATTCGACCGTCTGGCAGCCCGTTATAATCCCATTGTGATGGAGGGGGCGGGGAGTATCTCGGAGATCAACCTCAGGGATACTGATCTTGTGAACTTGCCAATGGCGCGTCATGCCAAGGCCGATGTGATCCTGGTGGGTGATATCGACAGGGGAGGTGTCTTTGCCTCCGTCTATGGCAGTATCGCCCTACAGACACCAGAGGACAGGAAACTCATCAAGGGTATCATCATCAATAAGTTCCGTGGAGACCTGCGCCTCTTCGACGATGGCAGGAAGATGCTGGAGGATATCTGTGGCGTTCCCGTACTGGGTGTGATTCCCTATTTCAAGGATATCCATATCGAGGAAGAAGACAGTGTGGCCCTCGCACAAAAGTCGATGCAGATGGAACACGGTAAGGTGAATGTGGCCGTGGTGATGCTCCAGCATCTCTCCAACTATACCGACTTCGACGCCTTGGAACAGGATCCGCGTGTGCATTTGTTCTATACCAGCAACGTCGCTGATATCAGTAAGGCGGACATCATCATCCTGCCAGGTTCGAAATCAACGCTCCACGACCTCTACGAACTACGTCGGAACGGTTGTGCGCAGGCCATTATCCGTGCTCATCGCGAAGGAACGACAGTATTGGGCATCTGTGGCGGTTATCAGATGATGGGTGTGGAGGTTTGCGACCCGGATCATGTGGAGGGTGACATCGAGCGTCTGCCAGGATTGGGATTGTTGCCAGTGACTACCACGATGAGTGGTGAGAAACGCACCCGTCAGGTGACGTGTGAATATGGCAATGGCTACGAGATCCACATGGGAGAGACGACACCTTATGGCGATGCGAAGTCATCGCCGCTGTTGCAT
>JAGCPV010000003.1 GCA_017965475.1 Prevotella sp. | reverse complement strand
TTTGTACCCGCTAATATACAAAAACGATGGAATTAATTAAAGACAAGAAGTTCGGAGGTGAGCGGCCCTTGTTTGCCACGCACGACCTCAGACTGGAGAACATCACCATTGAAGACGGTGAGTCGGGCATCAAGCAGTGCCAGAACATGGAGTGCTATAACAGCAAGTTCTATGGCAAGTACCCTTGGTGGCATGTTGATGGTGCCTATATCGAGAACTGTTATTTTGCCCTGGGCTCCCGTTCGGCCATCTGGTATTCCAACGACCTGGTGATGAAGAACTCTCGCATCGACGGCCCGAAGTTCTTCCGCGAGATGAGGAACCTCGAGCTGGAGAACGTGGAGATCACCGATGCCGACGAGACCTTCTGGAAGGTGGATGGCATCAAGATCAAGAACGTCAAGCTGCACGGTGGCACCTATCCCTTTATGTTCTCGAAGAATATCTATGTCGATGGTCTGGAGAGCGATTCGAAATACGTGTTCCAGTACTGTCAGAACGTGGAGGTGCATAATGCGAAGATATTGACGAAAGACTCGTTCTGGGAGTGCGAGAATGTCACCATCTACGACTCCGTGCTCGACGGTGAGTATTTGGCATGGCATTCGAAGAACGTACGTCTGGTGAACTGTCACCTTGCCGGGGAACAGCTGCTCTGCTATACGGAGAACCTCGTGTTGGAGAACTGCACCATCGATCCGATGTGCGACCGTATGTTCGAGTATTCCACCGTGGAGGCCGACATCAAGGGACATATCGAGCATATCAAGAACCCCACGAGTGGACACATTATCGCCGATTCCATCGGTAGTATCACCATCGATGAGAACGTGTGTCAGCCGAATAACTGCATCATAGAGACAAGGAAATGAAATACGATTTTGACGAACTGGTAGAGCGACGCGGTACGAACTGCGTGAAGTGGGATGAGAGTCCTTCTGAGGAGGTGATTCCCCTCTGGGTGGCGGACATGGACTTCAAGGTGGCACCAGCCATCCAGAAAGCCCTTCAACAGCGGGTGGCACATGGGGTGTTTGGCTATAACATCGTGCCTGAGAGCTACTATGAGGCCGTCATCTCCTGGTTCCGTCGGCGTCATCAGTGGGAGATCCAGCGCCAGTGGATGCTCTACACCACGGCCGTCGTTCCGGCGGTGTCGTGCGTCATCAAGGCCCTCACCATGCCGGGTGAGAAGGTGCTCATCTTGTCACCAGCCTATAACTGTTTCTTCTCCAGTATCAAGAACAACGGTTGCGAGGTACTGGAGTCGCCACTGAAGGCCGTGGGCGACAGCTTTGAAGTCGATTGGGAAGACTTCGAGGCGAAATGTGCCGACGATGAGACGACCCTCTTCCTGCTCTGTAACCCCCATAACCCCACGGGACGCGTCTGGAATCTTGGGGAACTGCAGCGTATGTACGACATCTGCCGTCGCCATGCCGTGAAGGTCGCCAGTGATGAGATCCACTGCGAGCTCATCATGCCGGGCAACAAGTTCATATCCCTCGGCACCGTCACTGAGGATTGTGTGGTGATGAACTCGCCCTCGAAGAACTTCAACACCGCCGGTCTCCAGATCGCCAATATCATCTGTCCCCATCCCTCCTGGCGCCGACGTATCGACCGGGCCATCAATATCAACGAGGTGTGCGATGTGAACCCCTTCGGCATCGTGGCCCTCGAAGCGGCCTACAACGAGAGCGAGGACTGGATCAATGAACTGAACCGGTACCTCTGGGACAATTACACCGTTTTATGCGATTTCATCGGGAAAAACATCCCCCAATGGAAGGTCTGCCGCCTCGAAGGCACCTATCTCCCGTGGGTGGATATCTCGGCGATGGACATCACGTCGCAGGAGTTATGCGACCGTCTGCTCCGCGATGCCAAGGTCTGGATCAATCCCGGCACGATGTATGGTCCAAAGACAGGTGAGGGCTATGTCCGTCTGAACATAGCCACTCAGCGTAGTCGTCTTGTCGAAGCCCTTAACCGTGTGGCTAAGGCTTTGGCACAGCCTTGATGCGGTTCTGGTAGAACGTGCGGAAGTCAGACCATTTATAATAAGGATACTGGGTTGTGGGGACAGGCAGACTGGCCTCACAACCGTTCAGCAGACATTTCACGAGGATATCGTCCGTAGTCTTCTTGCTGCGGTAGAACACCAGCTGGATGTTGCAGGCCTTGCAGGTCTCCCAGTTCTGGTAGATATTCTTCACCTCGTAGGGATCCTCAGGGTCTTTATCAGCCCCGTTGATGCCCATCAGCACCGTCAGCGGACCGATACAGGTGTCGTGTCCGAAGCGCAGGTCGGCCAGGTGGTCGCTCTTGCCCTCGATCACGGCGTCGGCCTTCTTGATGAAGTCCTCCAGGATGGGGATCATCTCGTACTGCGGACCGAACACCCATGAGTAGGTCCCGAGGTTTTCTCCTTCCCATCTGCTCACCAGCTCCTCGTCAGTGAGGATATTGCCCATCAGTCCCTCATGACCGATGCTGGGCAGCGAACAGTAGAGGTTGATCAGGTTGCTGGCGATACGGCTGGCATCACCTAATCCCTCGGTGCTTGTGAAGACGCGGGAGATGATCTTATCGTTGATGGAGTTGTCGTAGCCCTTGAACTGGTCCTTGTTCTTCTCATAGCGGGGCTTCACGCCTTTGGGGTAGTCGTGCTTGACGGGATTCTGCTTGTCGGTGGGAACGACACCGTCGAGGGTGAAGCGCGACGACTGCTCGCGGATCTCGATCTCGGGGTTGCACTGCACCAGTTCCTGACAGAAGGCCGCCATACTGATCACGCAGCGCCCTGACAGCGAGGCGATGGCCAGCACGTTGCCACCCTTCTTGAAGACCTCGGGGAAGCGGTTATACATCAGTCGGGCGATACCCTGATGCTGTTCCCAGCCGAGCTGCGTCAGTTCAGTGGTACCCGTGATGAGCTCGTCTTTCACAGCCATGAAACGGTCGTGGAAAGCCTCGCCTTCCGGTGTCAGCTGATTTTTCTCGTGGGCGGTGGCCAGTGTGTTGTCCAACATCTTATAGAGGAAATCAGCCCAGTAGTAGCGCGAGCCGTGACGGGCATAGTGGCTGATGTAGAAGGGCTTGTAGCCTTTTGGGGCTTTTGTCAGTGTGGTGGCTTCCTGCTGATAGGGGAAGTCGTTGCCGTAGGCTTTCCTCGGGTTGGCCTTGAGTTGGTCAAGGGCGGGGATGTTCTGCGCTCCCGCCGTCAGGGTCAGGAGTGCCAGGGTCAGAATGGTGAGTATTCTTTTCATATTGTTGGTGGTTTAGTTAATCAGGAAAATCTTGGTGAGTCCGTTGTAGGTGGCCTTGATGGTGGCACGGCCCTCTACGATGGGACTGATCTCGAACGTCACGGCGGGATCGGTGGCTGTGGCCGTGAGCTTCGAGCCGTCGGTCAGCTTGCCATACACCTGATAGCGGGTCTGGTCCGTATAGCCGTTGAGGTTGGTGAAACGGATGGGGGTGGTGGGGATCACCAGGTTTTGACCGTCAGCGGTGATCGTCACCTGCGGCACCTGTGGTGCCTGACAGGACTGACCGTCCTTCGAGAAGCCGATGCCGTGCAGGTCGAAGAGACCCTGTGGGCGCTGGGGACCACGGGGAGCACCCCATCTCGGACGCTCCGGCTGCTTGATGTCAGGACCTTCCGTCACGAGATAAATGGCATGCTTGCCTGTCAGGCCCTCGACGGCGGGCACGGCCACCTGATAGTTGGAGCGCAGCATGACAAACCGGTTGTTGTCATCCTCGGGCGTGATGACCTTCACATGCACCTTACCGATCTCCTGACCCTTCCAGGGGTCGTCGAGCATGATGCGGATGTCGAAGGAGTGACGGCTGGTGACGGTCAGGTCGAGGTTCAGCGTCGTACCGTCGCCGGCCTTGGTGCCCTCAAAGGCTCTCAGACCTTTCGTATCCTTGGCCAGACCGCCGAAGCCGAAGTACTTGAAGCCGATGATGCCGCCGTTGGTGATACCGGCCATATCCATCGAGTTGTTCCAGATGTCATGGTTGTCCTGCATCCACTCGTTGCTGTTGGTGCCACCCGTCCAGAAACAGGCGATACCGGCACTATAATATTGATAAGGTGGCAGGCCGAAGATCTGGAAGCCCTCACTGGTCACCTCGGCACCTGTATAGGTGTTGCCGTCGGTGGCGGCAGCCGTCCACTCGTTGTCCTTGGCATAGGGATCATAGCCCACGATGCGTACCACACCGCCGTCGGCCACTTTCTTCTTGTCCCACGTGATCTTCACGGGCGCCACCATCGGCTGACGGGCGAAGCCGAAGCCGCGGGGCGGACGGTGGTAGAACACGTACCACTGGCCATTGATCTCCTGCAGCGAACCGTGGGTGTTATGACCAGCATTGGTGGTGATGAGGTGTGAACCGTCCTCGCCGACGACCACACCACGGCTATCCACGAGCACGCCACCGGAGCGCCAAGGGCCGAGGGGCGAGTCGCCGAAGGCATAGCGAAGGGCGGAGTTAGTATTGCCGAGACCGTACTCCTTGCCGCTGTAGCCGGAGAACACCATCACGTACTTATTACCTACCTGACGGATCGACGAGGCCTCGAAGAAGTTGAAGTCGAGCGGGTTCTGACCCTGGTAGAGTGCCTTATACTCGCTGCCCTCCTTGTCGAGCAGACGGCCGTCGGCACTGCTGGCGGGGATGAAGGGGTCGATCAGCTCCGTACCCTCGCGCTGGGAGTACATCGTGTTCTGGTCGAGCTCACAGGCTGTCGAGTGCTGGAAACCGTAGAACACATAAGCGCGGAAGCCCTTGTCGTAGTCCTTGTCCTTCTTGTCGGTGATCGTCTCGATGAACACGGAGGGGTCGAAGTCGATGAGTGAGCCGGGCAGACAGCGGCGACCGTCGGCTGTCAGGTTGATGGGTGTGAAAGGGCCGTCAGGACGGTCGCTCTTGCAGACCATCGCCACGCGCCCCCAACCACGGGAGTGGGGGTAGAGGTAGTAGGTCTTCCGGCCCGTCGCCCTGTCCTTCACTTCGACCAGATCGGGCGCGAACATCGTGTCCCACTGGCCATCGACGTAGTGCGTGAAGATCGGACCCTCGTCGCGCCACTGCGTCAGGTCCTCGACGGGTGCCGACCACATGCGGATATCACTGCCGCAGTAGGCCGTGTAGTTCGTGTCGTGAGAGCCGATGATATAGGCGCGCAGCTTACTGGGGTTGTCGGGATCCTCGAACACGCGGGGCTCACCGTCGGGCAGGTGTTCCCACAGGGGGAGGTACGGGTTCTGGGCGTTGGCCGAGAGACAGGCCAGCAACAACAGAGGGAGTAAAAACAGTCTTTTCATCATGAGTAGTTGGGTTTGTTGGTTTTAATTTCTGCGCAAAGATAGCAAAAAAAACGGAAAAACACGCGTTTCTTTTGTTTTTTTCGTCTTTTATCCGTACCTTTGCACTCGAAAACCACACGCCCTGATAGTTAAATGGATATAACAAGGCTCTCCTAAAGCTTAGTTCCGAGTTCGATTCTCGGTCGGGGTACCCCGGGACTGACCCAAATGCGGATGTCTCCGACGATGATTATTCATAACCTTTTTCATGCAAAAATAAAAAAAAGTTGTATCTTTGTGGGCATAAACTCAAAGTAAACGTATAACAGCACGATTATGAGCAAGAAGTCTATAAGGTTTTTCAACGACCGCGAAGTGCGGGCCGTATGGGACGAGGAACACAGCAAGTGGTGGTTCTCGGCAACAGACATCGTGCGTGCCATTAACAACGAAGAGGATTATAAAAAGTGCCGTAACTATTGGAAATACCTTAAAGGCAAGATGGCAAAGGATGGCATTCAACTGGTTAGTGTCACTAACCAGTTCAGATTTCAGGCTCCTGACGGTAAGCAGCGCTTTGCCGATGCACTGGACGCCGAGTGCGTGCAGACGCTGGCCAAGAACTATCCCAATAATCGTGCCAACGCTTTCCTCAATTGGTTTACCTACAGCGACAACAGTATTGATGGCCAAAGTAAAAAGAAAGCCTATACCCTCGTAGAGAGTGGATTGTTGGATAGTATGAAACCAGGCACCATCGAATGCCTGCAACAGATACATGCCTACATCTTCGGAGGTCTCTATGATTTTGCAGGCAAGATACGAACCAAGTCAATTTGGAAAGACGGTACACTCTTTTGTCGTGCCGAGTATTTGATGAATAACCTGAGTATCATTGAGAAAATGCCAGAGAAGACCTTCGATGAGATAGTGAATAAATATGTTGAGATGAATGTGGCCCATCCCTTTATGGAGGGCAATGGTCGTTCAACACGCATCTGGCTTGATTTGATTTTTAAGAAGCAACTGAAGCTTTGTGTTGACTGGAGTAAGATAGATAAGAAAGACTATCTGGAGGCTATGCGAACGAGTACAACGGACGCCCGTACCATCAAGTCGCTGTTACAAGGGGCTCTAACAGACAAGATTGATGATCGTGAGATGTTTATGAAGGGAATAGACTATTCATATTATTATGAGCAAGAAGAATGAGTCCTGGAAACGTATTATGAAAAGATGTGTACTGTATAATTGGATAATGAATGTATATAAAAAACATGAAGTACTTTTTCCCTTTTGGCGAAGAATTAAAGCCATTAAAGCAGCAGGATAGGACTCCTAAAAAGGTGTTCGTACTGGGTGTTTATGCAAGTGTTGTTCATGCGCGGTGGACGAAAGGACCACGTAAAGAAGATTTGATGTGCGCAGCTATGGCGGTAGCTAGTGAACCTCGAATCTTTTGGGATGGTAATCCGGAAGAGGCTGCGGAGATTATTAGTAAGATTAAAGTACCGAAAGGTCTTGGTACTCTGAAGCCTGCTGGTAAGAATCTCAATGGTCCGTCTGCCAAGGTCCTTGATGAGCATATCTTAGCTCCGTTAGGATTCACTCGAAAGGAAGCCTGGCTTTGTGACTTGTTGCCTGAAACGCGACTGAATACCCATCAGGCTGATGTCATTAAGGATAAATACAATCCTTATATTAAAGAATATGGCCTGAATGAAGTGACAATCCCAAAGCGCCCAAATGTGTTCTGCGATAAAAAGAGGTGCAAAGAGATCATAGCTGAGATAGAGGAGTCTAAAGCTGAAATGTTGGTATTATTAGGAGATATACCTATCAAGCAGTTTCTGAATGCTGTAACAGAGGTTGATTATTATTCTTTGTTGGATTATAAAAACCAATATGGATATGGCATTTCTTCTGATGCTGTAATTAATGGTAAGAGTTACAGAATTCTTCCCTTAGCGCATCCTCGCCAGATTGGAGCCCTTGGGAGCCATAGCGAAGATTGGTATAATGAACATAAGAAATGGGAGGAAAGTTTAAGTAACACGAGGTAACAGGCACGGTGTGACATGTAGTTCTGAGTAACATAGGGTCTGCACTGTGTGAGGTGATACCTGTCCCTCGCGTCGAAAAACTTAGTGCTGGGGTCAGGCCCTAGTAGGAGGTTTCCGCGCGCAGGCGCGTGGTAGTAGGGAAACTTAGAAAATATCCTACCTATCCTGCCTATCCTACACCCAACTTTTTTTGCTTTGGGTGTAGGATAGGCAGGATAGGTAGGATAAAAAGTGGATATAACAACTATAGAATGTGCGCGCGTATGTGTACGCGCGAGAGAGGTGATCGTGTTTACTGGGGACAAGCCCCTCTGCGGAGTCGAAGACATCCGCATTTGGGCCAGTCTCGGACCCCAGCGTTTGTCCCGGTCATCGGGACTTTTGTAAAGGTCACCTTTACGCTGCTGAAGGTGACCTTTAGGAAGCTGAAGGTCACCTCTACAACTCCAAAGGTCACCTCTACAGATCAGGTGTAGTTTATGACTATTATGTGACACCTATATTGTTAAACAATCTGTCCTATACGCACGCGCGTATATGCGTACATGTGTATATAGTTACTATACTTACTTTTTATCCTACACTTCCTACACTCCCTGCACCAAGGCCAAAACTATCTGGGTGTAGGGAGTGTAGGTTGTTTTTGGCTTATAACAACTACGATGCGACAGTTATGGCATGAAAAGTCGTTTTTGTCGCAAATTTGGTATATGTGTCGTATGTTTCAGAGGCGAAAAACTTTATTTTTATTGTTTGAAACTAAAAAAAATCGTACCTTTGCATCGCGATTTAGAGAATAATAGAAAAGAATAAGTATAAAATTTAAAAATAAAGTAAAATGAAAAAGATTATGTTGATGGTCGCAGTCGCCTTCATGACTGCAATGAATGTGAATGCTCAGAGTGAGAATCTTCACAACGAACTGAGCTTGTCTTATGGTCTTGGAAGTATCGCCCAGATAGGCGATGGTATTGGTGAAGGCTTTATGCATGCCATCTTCACCGATACAGAAATGGACGACGGTTTTATTCTGGGCCCGATCTCTTTAGAGTATTTTTATCATTTCAACAATCCGAAGTGGGCTGTTGGTGGTGTCCTGGCTTATTCTAAGTGGGATAGTGACATCGTGAGGCGTCATGGTGATCATGAGAAGGTTGGAGAGCGCAAGCGTAATTTCTTCTCTGTGATGCCCTCTGTTAAGCGCTATTGGGTTCTCAACAACAAGTTCGGTCTCTACTCTAAACTCGCTGCCGGTGTCGGTTTCCTCCACAACGAGTCCAAGGAGGGTGAAAGTTCATGGACCAGCGACAACGGCTCATACTTCATGTTCCAGCTTTCATTTGCCGGTCTTGAGTTCGGTCACTCTTTCCGTGGCTTTGCCGAGTTCGGTATCGGTGACCAGGGCTTCGTACAGGTCGGTGCCCGTTACAAGTTCTAATGAAGATAGAAGCATCACCGAATAAAGAAGCATCGCCTATCCGGGCGATGCTTCTTCTATTATAATAATAAGGTGTAAGCCTTACTTCTTCTTGGCGGGAGCAGCGGGCTCGTCCTCCTCCTTGATCGAGCGACCCAGTGTCAGGTAAGCCACAGGGGCGGCGATGAAGAGTGAAGACAGCGTACCGAAGATCACACCGAGGATCATGGCGAACGAGAACGAGCGGATGCTGTCACCACCGAGGATGAAGATAGCCAACAGCACGATCAGGGTCGTCACAGAGGTGTTGATGGTACGGGCCAGCGTCTGGTTCAGCGAGTCGTTGAACAGCTGCTGACGGTCGCGCTTGCCGAACAGGTTGATGTTCTCACGGATACGGTCGAAGACCACCACCTTATCGTTGATGGAGTAACCGATCACCGTCAGGATAGCACCGATGAACGTTTGGTCGATCTCCAGAGACATCGGAACCCATCCCCAGAGCACGGAGTAGAAGCCGATCACGATGAGGGCGTCGAGTGCCAGAGCGACGGTAGAGCCTACGGAGAAGGCCACGTTGCGGAAGCGGAACAGGATATAGAGGAAGATAGCCACCAGGGCGATGATCACGGAGATGATGGCGCCGTAGGTGATATCCTTAGCCACTGACGGACCAACCTTTGCAGAAGAGATGATGGAACCACCCTCGCGAACATCCGGGTTCTTGAAGTGTTCCACATTATCCTGACTCACGAGGCCGGCCTTCTTCAGCGTGTTGAAGAGGATGGTCTCAGCCTGATCATCCACCTCAGGATTGTTCGACTCGATATCCCAGTTGGTGGAGATACGGACGGTCTTACCGTCGGTACCGAGGGCGATGACAGAGGTGTTGGCCTCTTTGCCCTGGTTCTCACCCATCGTGTTGATGAAGGCACCGGTCAGGGCCAGACGGACATCCTCCACATGTGTCTCCTTGTCGAGGGTCACCACATAGTTACGACCACCCGTGAAGTCGATGCTCTGGCTCAGGCCGCGGACGGCGAACGAGATACAGAACAGGATGGCGGCTGCACCCCAGATGCAGAAGGTCTTCTTGTACATACCCATGAAGTTGTACTTGGCGTTCTGCATGAGGTTCTTCGAGTAGCCGGTCACGAAGGTCAGGTTGGTCCACTTGTCCTTCTTCAGCATATAGTCATAGACCAGACGGGTCATATAGACGGCGGTGAAGAACGATACGCAGATACCGATGATCCAAGTGGTGGCGAAGCCCTTCACAGGACCCGTACCGAAGTAGAGCAGGATGATACCTGTGATCAATGAGGTCAGGTTAGAGTCGAAGATGGCGCTGAAGGCGTTGGAGTAACCCTTGTTGAGAGCTTCCTTCACGCCGAGACCCTTCTTCAGCTCCTCCTTGATACGCTCGTAGATCAGCACGTTGGCATCCACAGCAGTACCCAGCGTCAGCACGATACCGGCGATACCAGGCATCGTCAGGGCAGCCTGGAACGAGGTGAGGATACCCAGTGTGAAGAACAGGTTGAACAGCAGGGCGATATCGGAGAGAATACCTGGGATGAAGCCGTAGAGCAGGATCATGTAGATCATCAGCAGCACGAAGGCCACGACGAAGGAGATGATACCCTGCTTGATGGACTGTGCACCCAGTGACGGACCGACGACCTCTTCCTGTACGATACGGGTCGGAGCCGGCATCTTACCGGAGTTCAGTGTGTTGGCCAGGTCCTTCGTGTCCTCGATGGTGAAGTTACCGGTGATCTGTGAGTTACCACCGTCGATCTGTGTGAGGATACGGGGAGCGGTATAGACGGCATCGTCGAGCACGATGGCTACGGCCTTGCCGATGTTCTGCTTGGTGATCTGGCTCCAGCGGCGGGCACCGTCGGAGTTCATCTGCATCGATACGCAGGGACGGCCGGTGGTAGGCTCGAAGTCATCTTTTGAAGAGGTGATGACATCACCCTCCAGCGGAGCACGGCCACTGGGCTCGGTGATCTTCAGGGCGAAGAGCTCGAAGATGTCACCCTTCGTGTTCTGACCTCCGAAGTCCTCGGGCTTGGCACCCCAACGGAGCTTCAGCTCAGCAGGGAAGATCTGGTTGGCGAGCTCGGAGTAGATGATCTTGTTGATCTCTGCGGTATCGCGGGCGTTGGCATAACCGACGACGGCGAGCTGGTTACCCTGTGTGGGCTGGAAGATAGAGAACAGGGGGTTCTGCTTCTTGGCAGCCTCGATAGCCTTGTTGTCGGCAGCTTTGTTGTCTTTCTTGGTGAGCTTGGCAGCAAGATCGCTAGTAGCGGCCTTCACGGTGTCAGCCTTGACAGAGTCGGCAGCTGCGGAGACGCCGGTCGTATCCTCCTCGATGACCTGACCGCCCTGGGCAGCCCAACGCTGGTTCAGCTGAGACAGCAGCGGGGTGATCTCATTGCTGTTATAGGTCTCCCAGAACTCAAGGTTGGCACTTCCCTGGAGAAGCTTACGTACACGCTCAGGCTCCTTGATACCAGGCATCTCGACCATGATACGGCCGCTCTGACCCTCGAGCTTCTGGATGTTCGGCTGTACGACACCGAACTTATCGATACGGTTACGGACCACGTTGAATGAGTTGTCAACGGCACTCTGCACCTCGGCACGGATGGCGTTCTCCACCTCGGAGTCGCTCGACTGGGTGCTCACCTTGCCCTTCATCTGCTGAGTAGCAAAGATGGCGGCGAGGGGACGACCGTTGCCCTCTTGTTTCCAATACTTCACGAACAGAGATACGAAGTCAGCCTGACTGGTCTCCTCTTCCTTCTTGGCGAGTTCCATCGCCTTCTTGTAGGCGGGGTCTGTCTTGTGGTCGGCGAGCACATCGACGACATCAGGCACAGACACCTCAAGAATCACGTTCATACCACCTTTCAGGTCAAGGCCAAGGCCGATCTCCATCTCACGGCACTGCTTCAGTGAGTAGATGCCCATATACACCTTCTCATTGTTGATTGAGTCGAGGTACTCCGCACCAGCCTCCTCACCCATGGCGGCAGCCTTACTCTCGTAATGGCGCGTCACGAAGGAGAAGGAAAGGTAGAAGCAGCACACGAGAATCAGAAGCACTGCGATAAATTTTACAATTCCTTTGTTTTGCATTTTGATTTTAGATGTTATTTTTGTTATTATATTTCTGTTCGCGTACAATTTTAGCGTGCAAATATAGACATTTTTTTAGAGGAGGCAAAATTTATGGGCGTTTTTCGTTCATTTTTTAAGGTTTATGTACTAATTTTAGCCTACAAGAGATAGGATAATGGTCACTTACGTCGATTTTGTCGTCAACACGGCAGTCATAAGGCTCGAAATGATCCGAGCACAGAATGTGGTCGATACGGAAGAAAAATCCTTTCTCATTATATGACAAACCGAGACCTTTTCCCGTCTCCACGAAACAGTCTTTCAGACCCTTTGCGATGGTGCGGCGGGAGTAGGAGATGGGGTTGTCGTTGAAGTCGCCGCAGACGATGATGGGGTATTGGCGGTGGGCCTCGATGTACCGGTGGACGGCATCGGCCCCCGCCGCCCGCAGGGCGGCTGCCTGCCCCAGCTTACTAAGCAGCACCATCGATTCACTCTTCGCCGTGTCGCGCTGCATCTTACCCGACAGCATCTCCTTATAACGGAGACGATCGTCTTTCGACAGGTGGGTACCTTCCAGATGGTTGTTGATGACGAGGACGGTGTCGCTGTTCACCAGCAGGTAATAGGCCATCGAGCCATGGGCCTTCGAGGGATATTCGATGCGCTCCCGCCTCAGGATGGGGAACTTAGAGTGGATGCCGACGCCGTTGATGCCGAGACTCGACCGCCAGAAGAAGATCGTGTCGTTATAGGGGAATGTCTTCTGGAACTTCTGGAAGACATAGCGGCGCCACTCATCGACATCCTCCTGGAGGCAGACGATGTCGGGATCCTGCTGTTCGAGATAGCTGTAGATGGTGTCGAATGCCTGCTCGTACTTCCAGTTGCCACCGTATTGGCAGACATTGTACGACAGCACCTTGATGGTTCCCTCTGGCACGTCCTTCGACCCGTTCAGGGGCAGATAGACGGTCAGCGGTACATACGCCAAGGCATAGCCGAGGATGGGGATCCACAGCCTCTTCCACTTGAAGGTCAGCCAGAAGAAGACGAAGAGCAGGTTGGCTACGAGGAAGAAGGGGAAGAGCATCCCCAGGTTGGAGAGCATGGGGTGCACCGCCGGGTTGATATGGTCGGCATAGCCTGCTGCCACCATCAACAGGACGGTGGCCAGGTTGGCGCCGGCCACGATATTGACGGTGAGTTTCTTCAGTTGCTTGATCATCGCTGGTTACTGGCATCGAAGAGCTTCTTCTTCTCTTCCTTGGTCAGACTGTCATAGCCGCTCTTGCGGATCTTGTCGAGGATGGCGTCGATCTCCTCCTGGTTCTGGCGCTTGCGGGCATTATATGCCTGGTCGTCCTCTTTGCTGCCACCGTGTTCGACATGCATGTCGGGACGACTGTCAGGACGTCGTTGCTGACGTTGCTCGAAATTTCGCTTGAGGTTCTCGAAGAATTGTTGTCCCCGGCCACGGTCGTAATAGGCGTTGGGGTGCTTGTTCCAGTAGCGGATCATCAGGTAGCCGAAGAGCATACCACCCAGATGGGCCGTATGGGCCACACCGTCGCCGGAGGAGGCGAGGGCGGAGAAGAACTCGATGGCCACGTAACCCAGCACGAACCACTTCGCCTTGATGGGGAAGGGGAACGGGATGATGAAGAGCCGTTCGTTGGGGAAGGTCATGCCGAAGGCAAGGATGATGGCATAGACGGCACCCGAGGCACCGATGGTGGTCCAGGTGTTCAGGGCATTGGCATAGTGCGTGCCGTACTCCATTACCATCCCGAGGGTGGTCTCCGGCACCTGTTCAGCCACGGTCACATAGAACGAGACGAACTGTGCGATCTCCTGGAGCAGACCAGCGCCAATGCCGCACGTAATGTAATAAAAAAGGAATTTTTTCGGACCCCACACATTCTCTATCACACAGCCGAACATCCACAGACCGAACATGTTACTCAGGATGTGCATGAAACTGGCGTGCAGAAACAGATAGGTCACCAGCTGATAGAAGTGGAAGTGGCTCGCCATGAAGAAATGGAGGCCGCCGATGTCTGCCAGATCGATGCCACGCAACTGAAGTACGTAGGTGGCGATGAACGCAAGCAGATTGATGATCAGCAGGTTTTTCGTGACGGTGGGAATACGGAACATCATCTTTACCTTATATTACTAATTAGTCCTTGTTATGCTTGTTGTTTATATCTTTCGGGTGCAAAATTACGAAAAATATCTCTTTTTCATGCTGAAAACGGCTCGAATACAAGAAATTTTCATGATTAAAGTCATTTTTTTCGTTTTTTTGTTGTTTTTCTGAATACTTTGCATTATATTTGCCAACGAAATCAATAAAACCCATTTATTACTATTAATAATTCATTAAAATTACAAACATTATGAACAAATCAGAATTGGTAGAGAAGATTGCAGCAGGTGCTGGTCTCTCAAAGGTTGACGCTAAGAAAGCTCTTGATGCAACAGTTGCAGCTATTAAGGACGCTCTCGTAGCAGGTGACAAGATTGCCCTCGTTGGTTTCGGTACATTCAGCGTGAACAAGCGTCCGGCTCGTGAGGGTATCAACCCCGCAACCAAGCAGAAGATCAAGATTGCTGCCAAGAAGGTGGCTAAGTTCAAGGCTGGTGCTGAGCTTGCTGATGCAATCAAGTAACCTATTTGTAAATAAAAATCAAAGGGGATCCAAACGGATCCCCTTTTTTGTTCTGGTGTTGGACGACTCGGATTCGAACCGGGAATGACAGAACCAAAACCTGTAGTGTTACCATTACACCATCGTCCAATGCGGGTGCAAAGGTAGCAAAATTTTGGCATTCGGCCAAATTTTTGCTACCTTATCTTATTTCACGATCAGCAAATAGTAGTTCTTCTTGCCTTTCTGGGCCAGCAGATACTTGCCGTCGATGAGGTCTTCTGCGGTGATGAGACGGTTCTGGTCCGTCAGCTTCTCCTTGTTCAGTGAGACGCCGCCTCCTTGTACCATCTTACGCATGTCTCCCTTGGAGGGGAAGACGGGTGCCGCGGTGGTCAGTAGCTCGATGGCGGGCTGTCCGAGCGCGTCTTTGGAGATCTCGTGCTTCTCCACACCGTCGAACACGTCGAGGAAGGTCTGTTCATCGAGCTTCTCCAGTGCCTCCTTGGTCGATTTGCCGAAGAGGATGTTACTGGCCTCAATGGCGGCCTCCAGTTCGGCCTGTCCGTGAACCAGCACCGTCACCTCTTCTGCCAGACGTTTCTGGAGGATACGGCGACCCGGATCCTGTCTGTGCTCCTCGATGAGGGCACCGATCACGTCCTTCTCCAGTGAGGTGAAGATCTTGATGTATTTCTCGGCATCGTCGTCGCTGACGTTCAGCCAGAACTGGTAGAAACGGTAGGGTGAGGTGCGCTTGGCATCCAGCCAGACATTACCGCTCTCGGTCTTGCCGAATTTCTTACCGTCGGCCTTGGTGATCAGCGGACAGGTCAGGGCGAAAGCCTCGTTCTCGTGGCCGAGGGTACGGCGGATGAGCTCTGTGCCCGTCGTGATGTTACCCCACTGGTCGTTACCACCCAGCTGGAGCTTACAGTTCTTATGCTGGTAGAGGTACAGGAAGTCGTAGCCCTGCAACAGTTGGTAGGTAAACTCCGTGAAGCTCAGGCCATCGCGGGCAGTGACGTTGAGGCGCTGTTGTACGCTGTCCTTGGCCATCATGTAATTGACGGTGATATGCTTACCCACTT
>JAGCPV010000047.1 GCA_017965475.1 Prevotella sp. | reverse complement strand
TATCTATGTGGAGAAATGTGCTTTCACGTCAGAAAAGGCAAAGCAGAACGCTCTGAAAGACTGGCGTGGCGACGAGGATTTCAACATCAAGGTCGTGGATTGTCTGGGAATAGATGACGTGGAGTTGTCACAAGGCGACCGTGAGCAGTTTGTGCCCACCTATGACTATAGGACCTTCGATTCCAATATGGTGGATGACATCCTGAGGAAGGGCGACTATGGTGCTGGTGCCACTCTTAAGATATCAGACAGATAAAGGCTCCAACAAGAGAGATCGTGGACTCTATTCTACACTTCATCGGATGAAGTTGGTTCTCAAAGGACTCTCCAGTTCCGGATGACCATCCTCGCTGACATTCAGCTTGCGAATCATCCAGGCCATATTACGCCCAAGCGTCCGCATGGTCTGCATTCCCTCTTCGTCCTGTGCCACTTGTCCTGGTGTCTGGCCATACCACCTCGCTCAGAGCCGTAAACGTATTGCCGTTCTCTCTGGGGCTTCCGTTAATCAAAAGTACCTTCATAAATTTATGATTTAGTCATCTGCCAGATCGCTGGCTGACATCTGTTCACGTTCAGACTCGACGAGTTTACCGTCTTTCCATTTGTACCGTACGATTTCCACATCATCATCAAGCCGCCAGACGCTGACGATACATTTATGATCGGAGTCGATAGACGGGCTGTAGATTTCACCGTCGTACTTCAATTCCTCGAACTTGTGCGCTTTGTCATTCCAAAGCCAGACATCATAAGTATAGTTACCAAATCCGTTCATCGGTCCAGTACCCACCTGAAGGTCGGGGATGCCGTCGAAGTTCCAGTCATCCTCCAAGATTTCTCCGATGTTGGCTTTGTTCCAATTCAGGGTATCAAGCGGCAGAGCCTGACTATAAAGCTCCTGCGTATGCCCTTTGGCATCAGTCAGATAGACAACGATGGTATCCCAGCGCACTTCCCCGTCTTCCGTGATAGTACGTACATCCGAACGGAAAGAATAGTCGGATCGCTGAGGAACATAGTCTGTGTCCTCTGCGTCAATCTGAGCGACAGTAGCACTGTCGATACCAATACCATGGCCACCATCCTGAGGTGATTTCTGACCTCCACAGGCTGCCACTATCGTCGCAACTGCCATAAATAAAAGACTCTTCAGCTCCAGTTTGGTGTCAAAGACACCTTTGATAATCTTGATATTACCCATAAATCCTAATAATTCTCAAAACTTGGCACAAAGATAGCAAATATTCTTCGTTTTTTCGTACCTTTACACCCAAATTTAATATGTTTTGTGATAATCATACAACTTTCAGGGGGTTAGTTGCGTCTAATATAAAAAGAGGTATTAATCTAACTTAATCAACGATGAAACAGAAACTATTCATGATGGTCTGCGGACTGATGACGGCGATGACGGTGGGGGCTCAGCCTCTGCTGAAGACTCATGTGGAAACTGGTGACGTGGAGGGCGTGCTCGAGGATGGTGGCATAGCCTGTTACTACGCCATCCCTTATGCGGCTCCCCCCGTGGGCGATCTGCGGTGGAAGGCGCCACAGCCTGCCAAGCCCTGGGAGGGTGTGCTGAAGGCCGAGACGGTGGGGAAGTGGCCCCCTCAGCCCGAGAAGAGCTACGTGAAATACGACATGATGAGCGAGGACTGCCTGAACCTGAGTGTGGTGACTCCCGCCAAGTCGGTGGATGAGGCCCTGCCCGTGATGGTGTTCATCCATGGTGGCGGCTTCCAGACGGAGAGCTATGGCGGAACGCTGTGGCAGAGTCTGGCCCGTAGGGGGGTGGTGACCGTGTCCATCGAGTATCGTGCGGGGGCATTAGGCTTCATGGCGCACGCCGAACTGGCCAAGGAGGATCCCGATGGTCACTCGGGCAACTACGGCATTCTCGACCAGATATTCGCCCTGCAATGGATACAGCGTAACATCAGGAACTTCGGTGGCGACCCTGCAAAGGTGACGATCTTCGGTGAGTCGGCTGGTGCCATGAGTTGTCATATCCTCTGTGCCTCGCCCCTGGCCAAGGGCCTGTTCCGCGCCTGCATCAGCGAGAGCGGAGCCTGGATGTCGCCCTTGAATGTGGTGAATCAGGAGATGGCTCAGATGATTGGCTGGATGTTCATGAACGGCCTGAAGAAGAGCACCATCGCCGAGATGCGTCAGATGGACGCCAAGGAACTGACGGGTACGGGTGTGAACTTCCAGGGCAGTATGCCCATCGTGGATGGCTATGTGGTTCCAGAGCCCGTTTACGCCCTCTACGAGAAGGGCGAGTACAACGATGTGCCCGTGCTGATCATGCACAACAGCGACGAGGGCGCCGTGGAGTTCGACTCGGTGAGCGTGGAGATGTTCGACCAGCAGCTGGGCTCTCTGCCTTACCACTGGGGCGACAGCGCGAAGGCCGTTTACCCGGGCAATACCCCCATGGAGCGTCTGTACAGCCTCCGCGACCTGGTGCGCGACGTGAACTTCGGATGGCCTGCCTATAAGTGGGCTACGATGCAGACGAAGACAGGTAAGAGTCCCGTCTATATGGCGTATCTGGCCCAGAATTCAGAAAAGACCGTCTATGCCAAGGGTAACCGTCGAGGTGCCGCCCATGCCGATGACATCATGTATCTGGATGGCCGTTTCGACAAGGAGGCTGACAAGTATCCTCAGGAGAAGATGGTGGGCGACCTGATGCAGCAGTACTGGGTGAACTTCGCCAAGACGGGAGATCCTAACGGAAAAGGATTACCAGCTTGGCCCTTGTTCGACGAGCAGAAGCCCAGCGTGATGCAGTTCAAGGACGGCGCCTCGCTCATCGACCTGCCCAACAAAGAGAGAATCTCCCTCATTGACCGCTTCTGTCAGTACATCCGCGGCCTGAGTGCAGGAACAAATCAGAAATAAGATACATCAGTGACTCAATCTGCCGCTCGAATGAAAACCAAGACAGTAACACATAAAGTATCGAAGTTCATGATCTATGACAGGATGGCGAGGAAAGGCTCTTCTGCCTATTCTCCGAAACCCCATTCGGCCCCGCATTTCGAAGGCCACTATGTCGAGGGGATGGAGGAATGGGCCAGCCACTACTGCTTCAACCAGAAGGAGGACGGAACTTACGAGGCCGAGCTTGACGAAGCCTGGGACGAGGGCAGTCACTACGGCGGAGGAACCATCAACGTGGCCATCCCCAAGGAATGGTTCGACCTCTCCTACGACGAATTCCTTGAACGTGTCGTCACCCTTGCCGCCGCGAAACATTATGGTTTCACTCCCGATGACCTGAAAGAGAAAAAGGGCTTGAAAGAGTTCTTTGGATTTTAGTTTTAGGCAGTCTGAGACACAAAAAACCTCCTACTGGGGTCAGGCCCCGATAGGAGGTTTTTTAGCACTGGGGACAGGCCCAAATGCCGCAGCACTGGGGACTGGCCCAAATGTTAGCAATCTCTGATTGCGCAGAGGGGCCTGTCTCCCAGTGCGGTCTAATACCCAGTGCCCCTAGATCACTATCGGCCCAAGACCCATACAACTCGTAGTTGTAATCGCGGTCAGGAAGGCCGTGAGAGCGGCTACTACAACCTTCACCGCGATCTCAATAACGCGCTTCTTCATGCGTCACCTCCTTTCTCTTAGTCGCCGTCGTTGTCGTCGTCAGGCTCGGGATTCATGATGGCGTCGATCTTCTCAGATGCGGCCTTCGTCCAGCGGAACGTGGAGTCATCATTGAGTTCGGCGCGGGTGAACTCACCTGTTGCCTGAGCGAGCAACTTTGCGTTCTTCACGGCGTACTGGGCCTGCTTGGTGAAGTCGGGAGTACCCTGACCGTCAGGACCAGTCTTGGGGATGCCTCCGAGTCCGGCAACGATCTTGTAGTTCTCGGCGAGGGTCATACCATTGGCCTCGACGCTGCACTTGAAGATGGCGAGATCGTCGATCTTCACGGTGTTGCCGTTGAGGCACTGTTCACGAATACACTTCACGAAGTCCTTCAGAATACCACTGATGGTACCCTCAGAGAACGGAGTGTTGTGCTCTGCCATGTGCTTGGCCATGGCCTTGATGTCGAGTGTCTGCTTGTACTCGACGCGTGCGTAATACTTACCCTGGGTAGGGGAGTTACGACGGGTGTCTTGATGAATGTTAAGCTCTAGCATAGTGTTTAATTTTTGTGTTGGTGTTGTTTGAAATTTTGGTTTACTATTCTCTCGTTGTCTCTGGTCACTCCAGACCTGCGCACTGTCCTTTGTTTCCTTTGACAATGCAAAGATACGACTTTTAAAATTTATTTGATACGTTATGATACATTATAAACAATTTTCATTCGTTATTCTCGAATATTTTTTGTATCTTTGCATCGTGAAATAAAAAGCAAACTTCAAACAACTCAAACACACACAAACACATGGAAAAAACAATCAAAACCTACGGACGAACGGAACTCGCAACTCGGTACTTCCCCCAGATGACCCCTGAAGGGGCCTGGCACAAGCTTCGTTCATGGCTTAAAATCAATCCTCGCCTGGCGCACTTCTACGAACTGCGCCGCCGATCCTTCACGCCCGCCGAAGTGGCGCTGATCTTCTCCGAACTCGGCGAGCCCTGAAGAACAGTACTTTTCTAAAATTAAGGAGTCCTTATTGCAAATTAAGGGCTCCTTATTTTTCAAAAAGGACTCCTTATTTGAAGCCCTGTCCCTTCTGTCGAAAAACTTTATCCTGGGGTCAGGCCCCGAGATAAAGTTTTTAGCTGAAAATTTGTTTGTTCGCTCGATAAGTCGTATCTTTGCAGCGAAATAGCCAAACCATTAAGATATGACAACTAAAAACAACAGACTAAAGTATGAGAAGCCTGCCATGCAGGTATTCGAGTTGAGACAACAGCCGCAGCTGCTAGCTGGTAGTACTGGTAGTGGCGGATTGCAGGACTACGACTGGAATAATGTGCCAGAAGAGTAATTAACCCACAAAAAACGAAGCAAGCAATGAAGACAATGAGATATCTTACCATGGCTGCCCTCGCATTCGTGGGCGCAATGATGACCGGCTGCTCGAGCGATGACAATATCGACAATCCGCAGCAGCCCGAGAACAAGAGCAATGTAGTAACCCTGACCACCACTGTAGGCCTCGAAGAGAGCGGCGCCACGACCCGTTCGCTGACATCGAGCGGCGTGAAGACCTTCGCCGTGGACGATCAGATTGCCGTGATTTATAAGAATACGAGCAATCAGACTGTAAAGGCCGTGAGCAATAAACTGATCTCCACAGATATCAGTGCTGATGGCAAGACTGCCAACTTTACCGTGACGCTGAGCAACCCGAAGGCCAGCGAACCTGTGCGCTACATCTATCCCGCAGCGATGGCCGCTGCCACCGTGGATGCCGGCTCAGACGTCGATGCCGACGACAACGTGAACTACGATGCCCTCGCCACGCAGGACGGCACACTGGCTACCCTTGCCAGCACGCTCGACCTCGCCATCTTCGACGGTTCATTGACCGCAGGTGCTGAGTTGCCCGCATCTGCCACGCTCGAGAACAAGTTGGCCATTCTTGCCATCACCCTCAAGAACAACGCAGCGACGCCAACTGAAATCACCAGCAGCATCACGGGCATGACCATCTACATTGACCCCTGTACCTACACCGTTACCCGCTCGGTTGCCGCAGGCCCAATCTACGTGGCCATCCTTCCCGCGACCGATACTTCCGCCAATATTTCAGCCACTGACGGCGCAAACAATTACTTAAAGTCACTGACCGGCAAGACCTACGAAGCCGGTAACGGCTATAGCGTTAGCTGGAGGATGGCACTCCCGACTCTCACCATCACCAGCCCCGCCGTGGGTCAGGTTATCGGCAGCGACGGCAGGAACTACGCTTACGGCAGTGTGCCCTCGGGCGTGACCGTAGTGGCCAAGATTTGCTACGTCAGCGGCACCAGCGGCCTGGCACTCGCCATGGCCGACGAGAGCGGAACGATGAACTTGTCAACAGCCATCACCACAGCCGCAGCCCACACTCCGGCCTTCACCGGCGGCACATGGAAGCTGGCCACGAAGGACGAGTGGAACAATATGATTAGCGGCGCTGGCAGCTACACCGCCCTGCGCGACGGCTTCAACAGTATCGGTGGTACGAATATGAAGTCGTCCAGCTACTGGTCGTCTAAGAAGTACAATACCTTCAACGCGTGGTACTACGGCTTCGGCAGCGGCCTTTGGAACAACAGCAGTACGGGCAACGGCTGCTATGTTCGCGCCTGCCTCGCTTTTTAACGCACAAACGGGGTCTGTCCCTTCCGTCGAAAAACTTAATCCTGGGGTCAGGCCCCGAGATAAAAAAACTTAGTTTTGGGGCCTGGCCCCAGTAGGAGGTTAGCGGGCCTCGGGGATGTCGCTCCAGCGGGTGGTGTAACACGGGCTGCGAAAGTCGATAGTCATGGGGTCAGGCACTTGGGTATGGGTGCTAGTTCCCCAAAGATGAGAATAGAGAAACGGAAGTCAGCGGCTTCCGTTTCTTCGTGTCTGGAGGGCGATTTTGTGAGAAAATATTCGGGGAAACGTTTATCTCGGGGCCTGGCCCCAGTAGGAGCAAATTGTTGTGAGCCGAGCACCACGGTCTCGCTTGTCTTTTCCTAACATCGTTTTTTCATCATATTATTTGCGTTTCTCAGTTTTTTTTATTATCTTTGCACCTATAAATATGAGCAAAATATCTTTCCGTTTCTATAAAGACCATGAGGTTAGAGCCATTTGGGATGAAGAGAATTCCAAGTGGTGGTTCTCTGTGCAGGATGTAGTGGGAGCCATTAACGACCAATCGGACTATAAGAAAAACCGCAACTACTGGAAATATCTCAAGACCAAACTGCGTAAGGAAGGAAATAAGTTGGTTAGCGCCACTAACCAACTGAAGTTGCGTGCTGCTGATGGCAAGCGATACGATACAGATGTGTTGTGGCAGATAAGGATGTGGGTAAGGTGAAGGCCCTACAACAGATTCACGCCTACCTCTTCGGTGGATTGTACGACTTCGCTGGTAAGATACGTACAAAAACCATCTCTAAGGGTAATACGCTTTTCTGTCTTGCAGAATACCTGCATGATAACTTGAAGACCATTGAGCAGATGCCAGAGACCACTTTCGATGAGATCGTAGATAAGTATGTGGAGATGAACGTGGCTCACCCCTTTATGGAGGGCAACGGACGTTCAACTCGTATATGGCTTGACCTCATCTTTAAGAAACGCATGAAGATGTGTGTGGATTGGAGTAAGATAGATAAGAATGACTATCTTGATGCTATGATAGCAAGTCATACGGATAGTACCAGAATCCGTCAGTTATTGAAACAGGCCTTGACAGGCAAGATAGATGATCGCGAGATCTTTATGAAGGGTATCGATTATTCATATTATTACGAACAATCGACGTAAAGTTAGGTTCATCCAGACCTAAAACTTAGCGCTGGGGTCAGGCCCCTCTGCGCAATCGGAGATTGCTAACATTTGGGCCAGACCCCAGTGCTAAGTTTTTGGCAGTTTTCTTGTTTGTTTCATAAATAAATAGTATCTTTGTAGCCTGAATAATCGGGAATATGATGATGAAGGCAAAACTCGACCTGAAGGTAATGATGGAGGAGATAGATCGCGTCAGGGCGTTCGTCTTCTCCATAGCCGATGATGCAGGGCTGGGCAAGCCTCAGACCCATCAGCTTCATCTGATCGTCGAGGAAGCGGTGGCCAATGTCGTCAACTACAGCGGTGCCACGATGATGAGCCTGAGTGCCTGGCTGGAGGGCGACAGCATCTTCGTCTCCGTCACTGACGACGGTGTGCCCTTCGATCCCACTCAGTATCCCTCCCCAAACCTGAACGTGCCTGTCGAAGAGCGGAAGATCGG
>JAGCPV010000046.1 GCA_017965475.1 Prevotella sp. | reverse complement strand
GATGACACGTGAGAACTTCATGTATAACTTCCAAAATACCGAACTGAACTATATGACACAGAAGGAAGAAGATTTCGCCCGGAACTTCGCCCGTTTTGTGAACGAGAAAAACATCCTGCCTATCAACGACATGACCAATCTCGCTATCCGTGATATCGGACAGAATGCCAATGCAAAGATCGTCTTCTTCGACTTTGCCCTACAAATGATTGTGCTACTACTGCAGAAACCCTAGAAATACAAGAATAAAAGATATGACAGAGAAAACGAAAGAATTGCCCATCAAAGTCGGTTGCGACCGAGGCTTATGCCACGCAGCCGTAGGCCGGCAAGACCGCCAGTTGAATACCTATGACTGGCTGGCTGACGTGCCGGGAAATGCCAGTGTCACCGACCTGGTGGAGGTACAGTTCAAGCATACCCGCAAAGGATATTACCACAATGTCAACAATCTGGAGCTGAAGAAAGGCGACGTAGTGGCTGTGGAGGCCAGTCCCGGACATGACATCGGTGTCGTGACACTGACGGGAAGGCTCGTAAAGCTGCAAGTGAAAAAGGCCAACCTGAAGTCGGCTGATGACATCAAGCGTATCTACCGCATTGCCCGTCCGACAGATATGGAGAAGTTCCGCGAAGCAAAGGCCCGTGAACATAAGACCATGATCGAGAGCCGACAGATTGCCAAGGGACTTGGACTGGACATGAAGATCGGCGACGTGGAATATCAGGGCGACGGCAATAAGGCCATCTTCTACTATATCGCCGATGAGCGCGTGGATTTCCGCCAACTGATTAAAGACCTGGCAGCTGCTTTCCACGTGCGCATTGAGATGAAACAGATCGGTGCCCGTCAGGAAGCCGGACGCATCGGCGGTACGGGTCCCTGCGGACGAGAGCTCTGTTGTGCTACATGGATGAAGAACTTCTCAAGTGTCAGTACCAATGCCGCCCGCTTCCAAGATATCTCCCTGAACCCCCAGAAACTGGCGGGCATGTGTGCCAAACTGAAGTGCTGTCTAAACTATGAGGTCGATGACTACGTGGAAGCCGGTAAGCGTCTGCCTGGCAAGGATGTTATTCTGCAGACTTTAGATGCCGACTACCACCTCTTCAAGAGCGACATCCTAGCAGGAATGGTCACCTACTCCACCGACAAGAACATTGCTGCTAATCTGGAGACCATCACAGCAGAACGTGCCAAACAAATCATAGAGATGAACCGTCGGGGTGAGAAGCCCGTCTCCTTACAGGACAATGGCAGGAAGCCCGTGGAGGTCAAGGAACATATCGATCTGGCAGGAGGTGACATCAGCCGCTTCGACAAAGCCAAGAAAAAGAAGAAAAAGAAAAAGCACAATAATCGTCCCAACGACAATAGCAACAAGGAAGGAAACGGGAACAAGAATGCAGAGTAAGCATTTCCTAACAACACTCGTTCTGGCGGTAGGGCTGCTGTTCTGTGGCTGTACTCGTCAGAAGATTTACAGTCGTTTTCAGCATGTCTCGGAAACGGGTTGGGAAAAGGTTGATACCATCGCCTTTGATGTTCCGCCAGTCACAGAAAGCGGTACCTATCGCGAAGATTTGGAACTGCGCATTGACACGACCTTTCCTTTCCAGTCAATGACCTTGAAGGTCAACCAGACCATCTTTCCAGAAGGCAGACATGAGAGTTACACCAAGAACTGTCCGCTCATTGACAAGAATGGCAATATAAAAGGTGCTGGCGTGAGCCTCTTCCTATACACCTATCCATTCAACGACATCCAACTGAACCGCGGTGATTCCCTGCATATCACCGTCATTCACTGTATGAAACGAGAGATCATGCCCGGAGTGACTGATATCGGCATTAGTCTGACGAGGCAGCGATAGTCTCAGGTGCGAACCATATTCCTGCCAGCATCAATACGCAGGAAGATGAAAAGCAGAATAGTAAAGCCCCATAGTGAAGAACCGCCATAACTAAAGAAAGGCAGGGGAATACCTATGACGGGAGTCAGTCCTAATACCATACCCACATTGATGAATACGTGGAAGAGGAAGATGCTCAACACACAATAGCCATAAACACGTCCAAAGGCATAAGGTTGGCGTTCTGCCAAATGGATCAGGCGCAGGATCAACGCCAGGAACAACAACAGAACGCTGGCAGAACCGACAAAACCTTCCTCCTCACCAACCGTACAGAAGATAAAGTCCGTATCCTGCTCTGGAACAAATTTCAGTTTCGTCTGTGTACCATTGAGGAAGCCCTTGCCCTCCAAACCTCCAGAGCCAATGGCAATCTCACTCTGATGCACGTTGTAACCTGCACCCTTCAGATCCTCCTCAAGACCTAACAGTACGTTGATGCGTACCCGTTGGTGAGCCTCCATCACATTGTTCAGCATATAGTCGGCCAGATTGAAGAAGACAACTGAGCCAACGGTGAAAGCAGCTATCCACAGATAGCTGCGGATACGCGTTGCCAGAGCCTGCCATATCAGATAGACAACCAAAAGGCCGCACATCACCAGTTCCACATAAACGACATTAAACGGGATGACAAACAAGGAGAACAGCAATGCGATCAGACATATACCAATACAGACACCCAGAATACGGAAGGTATCTTTCTTATCTGAGCAATATATCCACACCATCGCACCAGAGAATATCTGCACTAACAACAAAACGACAAACTTTCCGACAGAAGTGGGCGTATATAGAATCATCGTATCGGCGAAGCGGATGCCCACCACGAAATAGAAGACCATTGCCACTCCTGTAAACAGGATACTGCCAGGCATTCCCTCTCGATAGAACATCAGGAAGAAGGCCAGATAGACCAATGCAGAACCCGTTTCCCGCTGTAAGACGATAAAGAGCATCGGCACAAAGATAATCCCCAGTGCGGCAGCGAAATGCTGCCATTTCTGGATACTATACCCATAGATGCTCATCACCTTCGCCAATGCCAATGCCGTGGCAAACTTCGCAAACTCAGCCGGCTGCAATCGCAGTGGTCCCATCACGAGCCACGATCGGGAGCCTTTGATACTGTGGGGGTTAAAGATGGTGGCGAATAAGAGCATCAGCATGAAGCCGAAGATGAACATGGCAAACATTTCGTAATACCTGTCATCGAGCATCAGCAAGACAAAACCCAGGATGATAGACGTGCCTATCCAGACGATCTGCATCCCGGAACGGGTGTCAAGACTGAAGATGTCCGTGTCACCATAAGAATAGCTCGCACCACAGACACTGACCCATCCGAAAATGAGCAGAGCCAAGTAAATAAGAATCGTCCACCAGTCGAGGGAACGAAGCATACCTTTCTGTTTCCTATCTGTCTGCGGTACCATAAGCAATTCTACGTTCCTGAATATTCTGTGCCTTCGCCTCCGAAGCCTCGGAGAGCTTGCCCTTGATATACTTCTCCATGATCAGACCACCGATGGGCACGCCATATGTGGCACCCCATCCACCATTCTCCACATAAACGGCCACGGCAATCTGGGGATTATTCATCGGTGCAAAACCCATGAACACAGAGTGGTCATGGCCTTTGTTCTGTGCCGTACCCGTCTTTCCACAAGCCTCAAAGTCGTATTTGGCAAGCTCGTGACAGGTACCACCAAGAGCTGAGGAGCGCATACCCTGTACCACATAATCGTAAGCTTCGCGCGAAGCCTTCGTGTAATGCTTTCGGGTATATGTCGTGTCAAGTGGTTCGCCCTGTACCTTCCGTACCACATGAGGTACGTAATAGTAGCCCCTGTTGGCGATGGTCGCTCCAAGATTGGCGATCTGTAGCGGTGTGGCATTGACCTCACCCTGACCAATGGCAATGGAGATAATCGTCAGACCATTCCACGAGCCCTTGTACGCCTTGTCGTAGAACTGGGAATTAGGAATCAAGCCACGCTTCTCACCAGGAAGATCGACGCCCAGTCGATATCCGAATCCCATACTCACCATATAGTCACGCCAGGTATCCATGGCATTCTGAACCGTTCCGTATTTCGAGATATTGGTGTTGATCATGTGATAAAGTCCCCAACAAAAATAACCATTGCAGGAAGTACTCAGTGCAGGAACCAATGGCAACGGCGCACCATGACCGTGACAACCCACCCGGAGTCCTCTGAACACGAATCCATGACTACAAGGATACTGCGTGGTCGGTGTGATTATTCCTTCTGTCAGGAAGGTCAGCCCTTGGGTGGTCTTGAAGGTGGAGCCTGGCGGATACTGTCCCATAATACTACGGTTCAACAACGGCTTCCACACATCCTGACTGAGCAGGCGATGGTTCTTCGAGCGCTGACGTCCCACCATCATCCGTGGATCATAAGAGGGCGAAGACACCATGCACAACACCTCACCTGTAGAGGGTTCGATAGCCACGATACTCCCGATCTTGCCTTCCATGAGCCGTTCACCAAGAGCCTGCAACTCAGCATCAATAGCCAGTGTCAGGTTCTTTCCTGGCTGTGCACGCTGGTCCAGTTCACCATTCCGATATCGCCCCTGAACACGCCCATGCGCATCACGGAGTAATATCTGTATGCCTTTCACGCCACGAAGTTGTTTCTCATACTTGCGCTCCACGCCAAGTTTCCCGATATAGTCACCAGGCTGGTAATAGTCATCTTCCTCAATGTCGGCAGGCGAGACCTCTGCCACGTCACCCAGTACATGGGCTGCCATCGGCGACTGGTACTGACGTACGCTGCGTTTCTGGACATAGAAGCCAGGAAAACGGAACATCTTTTCCTGAAAAATACTAAAGTCCTTATCGGAGAGCTGACTGATAAAAAGCTGTTGTGTGAAACGAGAGTAGCCAGGATTCTTGTTACGATCCTTCATCGTCTCCATACGCCGGTCAAACTCTTCCCTTGTAATACCTAATGTCTGACAGAACTCCATGGTATCCAGGCGGTCCTTCATCTCGTTCATTACCACCATGATATCATACGACGGCTGATTATAGACCATCAGTTTCCCGTTTCTGTCAGAGATAACACCACGTGAAGGATACTCGATCTTTTTCAGGAAAGCATTGGAGTCGGCACTCTTCTTATAGTCATCACTCGTGATCTGAAGCATAAACAGACGAATAATATAGATGACTACAATCAGAACAGCCACCCAGCCAATGACATAGCTTCTATATTCAAGACCGTGATCCTTTTTCTTCACCTTGAACGAATACTTTCAACAGCAAATATGATGACCAACGTAATCAGTGCACTGCCGCCAGCCCGCAAGAGCCAGAGCTGCCAGTTAAAGAAAGTAAAGGACTCCAAAGCAAAGAATAGCAAGCAATAGAGAGCCACTAAGACGGTACAGAGTGTCGCAAACTTACCCACGCCCAACGTGGCTGCAGAGACCTTCATATTATCCGCAGAGTCACGGGGAACCAGAGGTTCCAAGAGATAAGGCTGGAGAAAACCGATGAGTGTCAGACAACCAGTTGCCA
Organism: Prevotella sp.; assembly: GCA_017965475.1. GTDB lineage: Bacteria > Bacteroidota > Bacteroidia > Bacteroidales > Bacteroidaceae > Prevotella. Next base: position 11,091 of record JAGCPV010000046.1, on the reverse strand, counting down.
ATCCTGGCGTATTGGAGAACATGTCTATCATCAAGCCCATAGCAAAACTCCATAGCAGGATCATCCACTTCGGAGTGCCACGACGGAATGTAATAGCAAAGAATACATAGAGCAGAGGCATAGCGACCTGGAACAGACAGATATGGCTCAAGATCAGCACCTGAACCACCAAGAGTACCACAAACAACACTAATCGTTCTACATGTTCCATAACCGCCTCTTCCTATCTCTGTTTGATATTCATCGAGTCACGGGCAGCCTGCATGACGGCAGCACGCTCAGCAATACTCTTGTCACTGATGACAAGCACGTCGCGCACACAACTGAAGTCAGTACTCAACTGCACTTTCAACTTATACGACAATCCATCGCTGGAATTATACGCCTGTTCTATCTTTCCTACCAGCACACCAGATGGGAAGATTGAGGAAAAGCCACTTGTGACCACCCATTCTCCCAACCTGAACTTCGCATGACGAGGTATGTCCTCCACATAGGCGACAGTAGGATCGCCACCATACCAATGCAGATAACCGAAATACCCTCGGTCACGGATGGCACAACTGATACGGGAAGAAGAGACATTCAAGACAGGAATCACCACAGAATAGTGATCGCCCACCAGATAGACGACACCGACAACTCCATTGCCGCAGGCCACGCCCATATCCACCTCCACACCGTCGGAACGACCCTTGTCGATGGTCATCAGGTTCTCCAACTTGTTCAGGGAGTTTTCGACGACCTTTGCTGGAATCAGTTGATACTGGCTCAGAAACTGCAGTTCGCTGCGCTCCATCGCCGTTGTGTCACGCGTCGCATCAGCATAGAGTCGTCTCAACTGATCCACCTGCCGCTCCAGATAGAAGTTACGGAGGGAGAGTTCCTCATTGGCCTTGCTCAGGGTAAAGAAGGACGCCGTCTTGCTCTCCCATTCATAGACCTTCCCCACTACCACATTGGCAGAAGAGAGCCAGACACTTCCCTGATAACTGTTGTACTTAAACAACAGAACACCACTGATTACTTCCAAAAAAATGAAAAGGAACCAGTGATGATACTTTTTCAGGAAATCCAGCAGATTGCGCATTCCCGGATATTACCTCATCAGGAAAGTAAACCGATCCAGATTCTTCAATGCAACACCTGCTCCCTTTGCCACACTGTGGAGAGGATCCTCGGGCACATGGAAGGGAATATGCATCTTTTCTGTCAGACGTTTGTCAAGTCCACGCAACAAGGCACCGCCACCAGCCAGATAGATACCATTCTTCACGATGTCGGCATAGAGCTCAGGCGGGGTATTCTCCAGAGCAGACAGCACGGCGTTCTCAATCTTCGACACCGTCTTATCCAGACAATGGGCAATCTCCTGGTAGCATACAGGCACCTCCATCGGCAGAGCCGTGATACGGTTAGGTCCATGAACGAGATAATCTTCTGGAGCCTCCTCGCCAAGATCGGTCAGGGCAGAACCCACATTGATCTTGATACGTTCTGCCATACGCTCAGACACCTTCACGTTATGCTGACGGTACATATACTCCTGAATATCGGCCGTCAAATCATCACCAGCCGTACGGATAGAGTTGTTACAAACGATACCACCCAGTGAGATCACGGCTATTTCTGTAGAACCACCACCGATATCCACAATCATGTTACCCTCGGGAGCCTCCACGTCGATACCGATACCAATGGCAGCAGCCATCGGCTCGAAGATCAGATACACGTCACGACCGTCGGCATGCTCAGCAGAGTCGCGCACAGCACGAAGCTCCACTTCGGTAGAGCCTGAAGGCACGCCAATCACCATGCGGAGAGAGGGAGAGAACAGACGGGAACCGGAATGTACCATCTTGATCAATCCACGCATCATCTGCTCACAGGCAGAGAAGTCGGCAATCACACCGTCACGCAGCGGACGAATGGTACGGATATTCTCATGTGTCTTCTCATACATCATCTTCGCCTCGTTACCGACAGCGACCATCTTATCGGTACGGCGGTCAAGGGCAACAACCGAAGGCTCATCCACCACGATCTTATCATCACTGATGATGATCGTGTTGGCCGTTCCAAGGTCCATTGCTATCTCTTGTACAAAACTAAAAAATCCCATTTTCTTCTTACCTTTTTACTTTCTTACCTTTTTACTTCTTAAACCATGCATTGATGGCGGTATCGTAGTGCGAGCTCACACCGAAGGCACGGGTAGCAAACTCACGGCGCTGAGCCAGAGTCGTCTCTGCACCCTGAGCATTCAGAATATCCAGCAACATGCTGTACTCAGCCTTGCTCGGTACGATCACCACATCCTTGAAGTTCTTAGCACCGGCACGGATCAGAGAGATGCCGCCAATATCGATCTTCTCGATAATATCGGCCTCCGAGGCACCACTGGCCACGGTCTGCTCAAAGGGATAGAGATCCACGATCACCAAGTCGATCTCTGGGATCTCATACTGCTTCATCTGGTCAAGGTCGCCCTCGTTGTCACGACGGGCCAGAATGCCTCCGAACACCTTCGGATGCAGCGTCTTCACACGACCACCTAGAATAGAAGGATACGTCGTCACGTCCTCTACCTTCTGGCATGCATAGCCGAGCGATTCAATAAACTTCTGGGTACCACCTGTAGAAAGGAACTTCACGCCCTCTTCATTCAGTTTCTTAAGGAGTTCATCCAGTCCGTCCTTGTGGAAAACCGACACCAAGGCGGTCTTAATCTTCTTTGTTTCTGCCATTTTTCTCTTTATAACGTTATAAACAATTCGAATGAGGGTGCAAAGATACAAAAAGAAAACGGATTAATCTTACTTTTCATTCCGAAAAATTTGATTAATCCGTGTTAAAATATGATAGGTCAATTCCTATATCAGATTCATGCCCAGTTTCTTGCACGCCTGACGCATATCGTCGGGCCATATAGAAGCCTGAATTTCTCCGATATGTCCCTTGTGCAGGAGTACCATACAGAGACGGCTCTGGCCGATACCACCACCGATACTCAGGGGCAGCTTGTCGTTGAGCAATTGCTGGTGGAAGTAGAGTTGTTCACGCTCTTCCTGATTCTCAATCTTCAACTGACGCAGCAGACTCTCCTTATCCACACGGATACCCATCGACGAGAGTTCGAACGAACGGCCAAGGACAGGATACCAGATGAGAATATCGCCATTCAGACCAGCACGACCGTCTTCAGCTATCGTACTCCAGTCATCATAGTCAGGGGCACGTCCGTCGTGTTTCTCACCATTCGACAGTTTTCCTCCGATACCGATGACAAATACGGCACCATAAGCCTCACAGATGGCATCCTCACGCTCCTTCGGCGTCTTGTCGGGATACATCTTCAACAACTCCTCCGCATGGATGAAGTGAATCTTCTCAGGCAGGAAAGGTTTTATCTGTGGGTAGGTCTCACACGTCAGATACTCCGTACGACGGATGGCGGCATAGATACGCTCCACGATATTCTTGAGGAACGACAGCGTACGGTCCTCACGACGGATCACAGCCTCCCAGTCCCACTGATCGACATACAACGAGTGGAGATTGTCGAGTTCCTCGTCGGCACGGATGGCGTTCATATCAGTATAGATGCCGTATCCTGGCTCTATCTTATACTCCGCCAACGACAGGCGCTTCCACTTAGCCAGCGAGTGCACCACCTCAGCCTTAGCGTCGCCCAAATCCTTAATAGGGAAGGTGACCGCACGCTCCACACCGTTCAGATCATCGTTGATGCCCAAACCTTTCAACACGAAGAGCGGTGCCGTCACACGGCGCAGCCTCAACTCCGTAGAAAGGTTCTGCTGAAAGAAATCCTTGATCAGTTTGATACCCTGCTCCGTCTGTTTCATGTCGAGCAGCGGTTCGTACATCACAGGTTGAATGACTTGTCCCATATCTTAGTTTATGCTCAATTAACTCTACAGCTATTTCATTTGCGCTGCAAAGTTACACATAAATTATCAGAATGCAAGCAAAATCGGAAATAATTTTGCATTAATGACATAAATCAATGATTATATCTGTCATTTTGCACGTATGATAACTTTCTTCCCGTCTTTGATGTAAACACCTGGTCTCTGAACATCTGTGACACGACGCCCCTGAAGATCATACATGGCAGTCGTCTTCTTTGTGCTCACTTTGGGCGAAACGACATCCGTCACCACCACCATCTTTATGGGATCCGAAATGTCGATAGAACCGTCCTCATTGATCGTGATTTCGTAGGCGATGGTACCCTCAGAACTCCTGACTGCCTGATACTCAATATCACTATGTGCTTTCGAGCCCAGGAAGGCAATATAGGTACCTACAGGCAGCGAGCCCACCTTGGGCAATCGCTTAGTGGGGGTAATATCCAAAGCGAAATTCATGCCATAGTAAGGTGGTACTCCTTCCGTTTCATAGATCTTGAAAGAATAGTTCTCGCCCGTTTCCTTAGAAACGCACACAAGGTCCATCGAACCCCTGAACGTGGTGTAGTAGAAGTTATAGCAAAGTCCTGTGGCGTCAACACTAATACGTCCGGCTGTCGTCGAAGGTTTCAACACGTAATTGCTATCATAGAAGGCCCACTCCGAGTATTTCGGATGGAGCGTGGCAATGTCGGGATTCGGGGTCAGACCATAGACCATGTGCTGGCCTTGGCTGAAATCATAGCCTTTCGGAGACAGGTTGGCAATATCATAGTAACCATCACCGTCTCCGCTCCAACCCCAGTTCACATATACCTTGCCCTCTTCGTCAAGACCACAGAACACAAAGGCGTGACCCATGCTTTCACCATTATTTCCGCCATAGAGGATGGGGCGATGAGCCGTCATTTCGCGCTCGATAATATCCATCCATTCCTCGTCAGAATAGAATTCGCGGTTGGCATTGTGCACATAGCCTTCCTTCAGGCCCATGTTACGAGTGAACCCGAGAGCCGCATTCGTATATTGCGCACCACTGCCGTTTGTATTGTATTCCATCTTGACCGAATAGCCACAGTCGCGCATCAACTCTCCTAAAGCCACTACAGCCTCTTCGCCATAGGTCGCACTGTTGGCATACGACACTAGGATAGAATCCCACTTGAAGACGGTATTGAATTCATAACGGATTTCGGTAGGATCACTGCCTACAGTGTAATACGAGATACCTTCCGACTTCTCTGGATAGTTGTAATACTTCAGCACCTGAGCCATGGCCGTGGCCACACAACCCGTAGGACAATGTTTGCCTCCAATCTCAGGCGTCATCGAGTTATAGGGCGAACCTTGGTTCCACTTCGTCTCAATGAAGTTTTCCACAGACGTGTAGGCTCTTGTCGGAGCCGATGCCTCGCGCATTTTCAGAGACTCGTCCATGGCGTCCATCCACCATTTCAGGCCATCTGCCAGATTGTTTGCATCGAAACTGGTTTCCGAAGTGGCCAGAATAGGGTTATAGCCTGTGAACCTGTTGACAATGACAAAACCTTGTCCTTGCTCCAGTCCATAGACTGAATAAGATGCTCTTCTCGCCAGTTCGCAGAGGTCAGTTTTCAACTCTGCGCCACGGGTATTGGCCTTCGTGGCAAAATGTTGCAAGGCGATGGTGCGCATATCCTCATCCGAGCGCTCCCCTGCCCATGCAGCAATCAGCGTTAACATACAAAACAAAACGGCAAACGTAGTTCTTTTTACCATGATCGGGTCTTTGTTATTTATGAGTGATTAAGAAAGAAAAGCAATGCGTGCGGCTTTGCCGACACGCACTGCTTGATAGTTTATTGATTCTTCTGAATATTACTCTTCTGCACTTTCCATGTATGCGATGTAAGCGTCAGCACTCAGGAAGAGGAAGGTGTCGTTAGCGCTTGCTACGGGCTCACCAGGGTTGTAATTGGCCATCTCGATGCCCAGACTACCAGCCGGGAATGCGATGAACTCACGACCCTCGTCATAGACACCATACCCCAGGGGCGAGATCTTGAACATACCGTAGGTCCAGTCCATGCCGAGCTCGGTAGCGTTCCAATAAGCACCCTTTTGGGCGATGTCAATCACAATCATGTGAACCTGCTCGTCACAGTCACCCGGCTCGTTGTAAGGATAGCCAATGTAGCCGAGACCAGCCTCATCAACACCTGTAGCCACATGAGCAAACGGACTCTCGAAGCGGAAGCGGTCACCATCAGCGGTAGTACACTTCTGAACCTGCACAGCCATGGGGATGGTAGGATCAACACCGAAGAAGGAACTAACCGTACCATCGAGGAAGTAACCTGTTCCCAGGTCTTCCCACTTCAGGATGGAGAAGTCGAAAGCCACCTCGCGGAAGCCCTTACCATAGATCGAGCGGTCAGCGTCGGCAATGCCGATCACCAGATTGTAAGCCACACCACCCTCAGCACGAGGAGCCGAGATCGTTACAACGGCGTCAGCCTGTCCAGCATCGAAATTCACACTTGAAGGCACGTCAAACACATTACTCTCGTCGCTCACAACGGTCAGACCGACAGTAGCAGCACTAGCGGTGTTCCAGCGCGAAACTGTCACCTGGAATGTATCGCCACCTGGCTCCACCTCAATCGTATTCAGATATGTATCCGTATTGAAATAGGCAGACTGGACACCTGCTTTCTCGGGCTCACCGGCTGAGAAATTGTCATCGTCGCTACAAGCCGTGAAGGCCAGAGCTGCGGTGAGCATCATCATTAATTTACTGTATATCTTCATAACTTTAATCTTTTTGATGGGATGATACTTGATTAGTCAGTCACACCGTCACGCAGACCCGGATTCTGATCCTGCTTGGGCTGAGTACCACCAGTGTTGTTCACAATAGCAGAATTAGCATTGGTCTCGCTGTCGCTGAAGCGCATCAGCAGCCAAGGATCGTCGGGATCGATGTTGAAACGGAAAGCGTCGGGCACGTTGCAGCTGGCGTCGTGGAAACGAACCACGGGCTTGTGCAGACGGTTAGCGTCGGCCATGAAGAAGCCTTCGCCCCAGAGCTCGATACGACGCTGGTACCAGATCTCGTCAGCCAGAGAACGGCCTTGAGCAGTAGAAGAGTAAGCGGGATCACGATAGGTCTTCACGAAGTCCTCAAGGATCTTGCGAGCCTCAGGCTCGTTACCGCTCTTAGCCAGACCCTCAGCCTGAATCAGGATCATCTCCTCAACACGCATCAGGGGGAAGTCATTACTGTTGATCGTGTTACCGATACCACGCTTCATACCAAACTTCACGTTGGTGTAAGGCGTAAATGCCTCCTTCACGTCGTCGATATGCAGGGTAGAGATCTCGTCGCCGGTCACATCACCCCAAGAGATGGTGCTCAGCAACGGAGAATGCAGGTTCTCGTCAACCCACCAGCCCTTGCGGACGTCGGTAGCGGGAATCTTGTTGAAGAGCATGCTGTTGATCATCGAGTAGCAGGCAGCACCAGCGGTGTAAGCCGAAGCAGAGAAGCTAGACAGCCAAGAAGCACTGGTAGCATAGCGGTCCTGAGCCTGGTCGTCGGTCAGGATGATACCCCAGATCCAGTTGTGATCGTTAGCATCTACGAAGGTAGGTGTCGAAACCTCGTCAATGCTGGCAGGAGTATATCCCTCAGCAGCCTTGGCAGCGTCGGCAGCAGCGTCAGCCCAATTACCCATATAGAGGTTAGCACGGGCGCGGATACCATAAGCCACGTTGATGTTGATACGAGATTTGTCGTCACGCTTCTCATCCAGCACCTTGATAGCAGCGTTGATATCGCTCATAATCAGGTCGTAGCACTCCTGCACAGAAGCACGGGGGTTGTTAGCGGGATCAGGAGTCTCAGGTGTCACGATGGGCACACAGGGATCGTTCTGATGGCCCTGATAGTTGAACTGGAAGTAAGGCACCAGATTCAGGTAGTCGAAAGCACGGATAGCATGGGCCTGAGCCACCTTTTTCTGACTTTCTGCATCCTCCAGCTCTCCCAGAGCACTGATCAGGTCGTTGGCAATCTTAATCTGATTGTAAACGATGGCATAGCGGATATAGGGGTTGGCATAGTTCGGGGTACGTGAGGTGTATTCACCACATACAGAGAACCAGTTGTAACCACTGTTAGGATAAATATAGTCTGCACCCTCAGCGTCCTGTGACAGGGCAGCCATCACGAAACCGAAGTCGTCAGCACGACTACGGCCAGTGCCGAACACACCGTAAGGCTCACCCATCATGTTGAACATACCAGAGAAGGTGGCATCCACACGTGAACCAATAGCACCGTAGGTCTCAGTCAACTGCTCCTGAGTGATCATGCTACCAGCGGGCTCCTGCTTGTTCACGTCATCGCAGGCGGTCAGCGTCAGCGCACCGGCCACTGCGAGAATTGATATCTTATTGAACTTCATATTCATTACTTTTTTACCATTATACTATTTTACCATTAGAATGTCACCGTCAGACCGGCAGTGATGGTACGCATACTAGAGTAAGAGTTCGTGTTCAGACCGGAACCGCTGGTGTAACCACCGATACCGAGTGAGTAGCGAGGATCAAGACCCTTACGCTTTGACCATACGAACAGGTTCTCACCAGCCACATAGATACGCAGAGAGGTCAGCGTCAGCGGAGCGATGAGCTTCTTCGGGAAGGTGTATCCCAGTGTAGCATTGTTCAGGCTCAGGTAGTTAGAGCTGATCTGGAAACGGTCAACAGCACTCTGACCCACCTGGGTGTCACCATCCAGACGAGGAACGTCAGTGTCTCTGTTCTCAGGTGTCCAGGCATTCAGGGCATCCTTGTGCCAAGCCTGACCAGCAGAAGCCTGCGTGTGCATCAGAGCCTGATAAGAACCGTCGTAGATCTTACCACCCAGCTGGAACTGGAACTGAGCGCTCAGGTCGAAGCCGTAAGCATAAACAGTCGTACCGAAACCACCAAAGAGCTTAGGCAGAACGCTACCACAGTTGTACTTGTCAGCCTGAGAGAAGTTGTTGGTTGTCAGGTCTTTACCTGTCTCATTACCATTCTCGTCCTTCTCCTTGTAGTAGTACAGGGCCTCACCAGTCTCCTTATCGACACCAGCATAGCGGAACATATAAGCATCGTAGAGCGAACCACCCTCAGTGATGATACGAGTTGACTCCTTGATACCGTTCTCACGAACACTTTCATCGAGTTCGTCGATGGTGTTCTTGTAGTGAGTCAGGTTCAGGTTAGCGGTCCAAGTGATATCATTGTTACGGATGATGGTACCAACCACGTTGAACTCCACACCCTTATTGGTGATCTTACCTACGTTGATAGGATACTCACCAGTGGGGTTACCAGCTGACAGAGGTACGGGCTTGTAGTACAGCAGGTCAGAGGTCTTACGGTTGAAGTACTCCAGCGTACCAGTCAGACGACCCTTGAACAGTGAGAAGTCCACACCGATGTTCCAAGCCTTCGACTTTTCCCAAGTCAGCTCCTCATTACCCTTATACTTCAGGATGAGTGAGTAACCATTAGCATATGTGGCAGCATACTGGTCAGCGTAAGGAGTGAACCAACCCTCTGTAGAAGAGGAAACGGCACTACCAGCCAGTTCACCGATGGCATCGTTACCCTGCTCACCATAGCTGGCCTTCAGTTTCAACATATCAATCCATTTCACATCCTTCAGGAAGTTCTCCTTGGCCATTTCCCAAGCGAGACCAAGGCTGTAGAAGTTACCCCAGCGGTGTCCGGGAGCGAAACGGCTCGAAGCGTCACGACGATAAGAAGTGCTCAGGAAATACTTCTCCAGATAGTCATACTGAATACGAGCGAGATAACCCTCAGTCATATAGTTCTGAGTGAAAGAGTCCATCTGCTTGTTGTCAGAACCAGCGGCGTTACCCAGCTCACCGATATACGGGTTGAAGAGGTGGTCGTTCTGACCCCACAACAGCTGGTACTTATGCTTGTACTGCTCGTAACCGGCCAGCACATCCAGGTGATGGGTGTTGTTGGCGAAATCAGTGCGGTACTCAGCCAGATACTGGGTGGTTACGTTGAAGAAACGAGAATGCTCCACATAAGCGATACCGTCCTGGGCAGCTGCACTACCAAAGGTAGATGACATGTCGTTCTGACGGGCGTTACGTGAAGAAACAGCGAGATTTGCACTCAGTGTCAGACCCTCGATCGGGGTGAGCACAGCAGAGAACTTACCGTCGAAGTTGTCGAGATAGGTCTTGGTGCGGTTCACCTCGTTGTCGCGGATAGCGTTACCAACGAAGTTTGCACGCTTGAAGTTAGTCTGGTTGGCATCGTAAACGGTGCGGCCAGCGTCAGTCATGATGTTACCATTAGCATCGCGCACATACAGCGGATAGATGGGGGCAATCATGTTACAGATATAGAAGATGTTACCTGACGAACCCCATGAAGAAGAGTAAGAGGGGCGGTTGGCGTCGCGGTGCGAGAAGGCCATGTTTGTACCGATCTTCAACCACTTCTTCACCTGATAATCGACATTCAGACGAGCAGTATAACGCTGCATGTCAGAGTTGTTAACGATACCGCCATCCTTCAGGTAGCCGGCGCTGGCGTAGTAATTCAGCTTATCGGTCACACCGCTGAAGCTGACGTTATACTCCTGACGGAAGCTGTTGTGGAAAGCCTCGTCGTACCAGTCATCGGGCGTATAGTAGTACTCACCGTCGCTGTAGCCCAGCTTAGCTTTGGGGTTCAGGCGCAGGTTGGTACCAACCAAGTTCTCACCCTCGGGCACTGTGAAGATCTGGTAACCCAGACCACCATTCTTCTCGTCGTAGATATTCTTGCTGGCGAAAGCGTAAGCCTCGGCAGCAGTCTTGCCATTGTAGAGCTGAGAGTTGTAGAGCTGCTTGAAGTAAGTCTCATAGTACTGACCGGGATCGTCGATCACGTCGTACTGCGGAATCAGGCGGCTGTTAGAACCCCACTTGGCGTCGAACTTAATCTCAGCCTCCTGGTTACGACCCTTCTTGGTGGTGATCAGCACAACACCATTAGCACCACGAGCACCGTAGATGGCGCTGGCCGAAGCATCCTTCAGCACAGTCATCGACTCCACGTCGTTCGGGTTGATAGAGTTCAGCGCACCATCGAAAGG
>JAGCPV010000045.1 GCA_017965475.1 Prevotella sp. | reverse complement strand
CTTAACCTTGAAGGCAAGAAAATCTCAACCAGCAAGAACTATGCTGTCTGGCTTAACGAATATCTTGAGGATCTTCCTGACAAGCAGGACGAGCTCCGTTATGTGCTTACTGCCAATGCTCCAGAGACGAAGGATAATGACTTCACCTGGGCTGATTTCCAAGCTCGTGTGAACAATGAGTTGGTGGCTGTCTATGGCAACTTCGTGAACCGCGCCTTGCAGTTGACTAAGAAATACTGGAACGGCATCGTGCCCGCCTGTGGTGAACTGCTCGACGTCGATAAGCAGGCACTGGCAGAGTTCAAGGACGTGAAGGAGAAGGTGGAGACGCTGCTGGAGCAGTTCAAGTTCCGCGATGCCCAGTTCGAGGCCATGAACCTCGCCCGCATCGGCAACCGTTATATCACCGAGTGCGAGCCCTGGAAGGTGTGGAAAGAGGATCCCAAGCGTTGTGAGACCATCCTCAACATCTGCTTGCAGTTGACGGCCAACCTGGCCATCGCCTTCGAGCCGTTCCTGCCGTTCAGCAGCAAGAGACTCCGTGAAATGCTCGCCATCGACAGTTTCGAGTGGGAGCAGTTGGGTAGCACCGACCTCCTGAAAGCCGGTCACCAGCTGGGTGAGCCCGCCCTCCTCTTCGAGAAGATCGAGGATGAGGTGATCCAGAAGCAACTCGACAAGCTGGAGGCTACCAAGAAAGCCAATGAGGCAGCCGCTTACAAGGCCGCTCCCATCAAGGATACCGTCAGCTTCGAGGAGTTCGAGAAGCTCGACATCCGTGTCGGTCTCGTGAAGGACTGTCAGAAGGTGAAGAAGTCGAAGAAACTCCTCCAGTTCACCATCGACGACGGTTCCGGCACCGACCGCACCATCTGTTCAGGTATCGCCGCCTTCTACGAGAACCCCGAGGCACTCATCGGCAAGCGCATCCTGTTCGTGGCCAACTTCGCTCCCCGTCAGATGATGGGTATCGAGAGCCAGGGCATGATCCTCTCTGCCGTCGATGCAGACGAGAGCCTCAGCGTCGTCACCACCACCAAGGACGTGAAACCAGGCAGTCAAGTAGGATAACAAAACCATTATAAGATTTAAGACATGATCTCTTTTTTACTATCAACCATTGTCATCATCAACGAACTGATGGCAGCCAACGTGGGCGACGTGATGAGCCCCGCTATCAACTTCGACAGTTGGGTAGAACTATATAACCCCTCCGATCAGGATGTCGATCTGAACGGCATGTACCTGAGCGACAACGAGGATAACAGTTGGAGGATTCCTCATGGCACCGTTCCCGCCAAGGGCTATCTGGTGTTATGGCTCGGCTCGAATGATATTGACGAGTGGCAGGCACCTTTCAAACTCAACTGCGACGGTGGAACCATCAGCCTCAGTGATGCCTCAGGCAATCTGATCGCCAGTGAGGATTATCCCAAGGCCTTCAGTCATGCCTCCTACGCCCGTAAGAGTGTTGACAGTGACGACTGGGGCTGGACCAATGACGCCACCCCTGGCGAGAGCAATGCCACGGCGAAGTTTGTCAGTCAACGTCTGGACGCTCCAAAGGTCAGTGAGGACAGCAGGCTCTTCAATGGAACCCTCAATATCAGTGTCAACATCCCCTCAGGTGCACGACTGATGTACACCACCGACGGCAGTCTGCCCAGTGCACCTGCCACACCTGGTGAGACGGTATCGCCCTGGAAGGAATTCGTGATCAACGGTGACTGCGAGGGCGAGGAGACCGTCAGTCTCTCTTGTCGCAATGCTGACCAAAGCAAGGATGTGTCGGACATCACCCCAGGGGTGGGCTACAACGGTTCCAGGGGAATGAAGGTGCACGCCACCAGTACCGCGCAGAACGACCACGATGCCCAGTTCTTCATCTATACCCCTAACCATATCTGGCATACCGGTGAGAGATACCGCTTCCGCATGAAGGTTCGTGCCGACAAGGCCGCCAAGATTGCGGCACAGTCGCACACCACACCCCATAACTATATCTTCTATCAGATGTTCGACGGAAAGAGCTTCAACGTCACCACCGAGTGGCAGGAGTTCTATTATGAAGGCACCATCACCGACGAGCAGGTCGGCAAGTCGGGTGGTGAGTGGAACTGGTGGGGTGTCGAGCCCGTGACCTACAAGGACATGCAGACCATCGCCTTCAACCTGAACATCGACAGAATAGACAACAATTTCTATTTCGACGAGGTGTCGTGGGAATTTGATACTACCAGTGGTGTGACAGACACCACGGAGGAGAGTTTTGACGGTAAGTTCTCCATCACGGAGACCACTAGCCTCGTGCTCCGTCTCTATCAGGACGGCTATCTGCCCAGTGCACCTGTGACCCGCAGCTATATCAAAACCACGAACAAATACACCCTCCCCGTGGTCAGCATCGTGGGCGACCAGAAGTTCTTCATCGACCCGAAGATCGGTATCGACTGCGACGGTGATGGTACCAATGGAGCAACAGGCAATGGTCAGAACACGCCGAAGAACTATAATCAGAGCTGGGACCGTCCTGTGAACTTCAGCTACCTCACTTCCGAGGGTGAGATGCTCTTCAACCAGGATGTGAACATCAGCGTCTCTGGCGGCTATACCCGTTCGCAGCGCTTCCGTTCGTTCAAGCTGAAATCAAGCAAGATTTTCGACGGTCAGAACCGGTTAGACTACCCGTTCTTCCCGCAGAAGCCCTACAACCGTCATAAGAACCTGCTAGTGCGCAACGGTGGTAACGATGTCTGGAGAGATAACGCCCGCTTCCTGGATCCTGCCCTGGAGACCATCATCCAGCGCTCCGGTATCGATGTCGATGTGCAGTCATACGTGCCCGTGATCGAATACGTGAACGGTGAACTGCGCGGTGTCCTGAACCTGCGTGAACCGAACAACGACAAGTTCGCCTACGCCAACTGGGGCTACGATGATGATAATCTCGATGCCTTCGAGAACCTGGAGATGAAGGACGGTGACGACGAGGCCCTCGAACGTATCTTCGAGTTAGGAAAGAATATCAACAACAGCGGTGCCTACGATGAGTTGAAGACGCTGCTCGACATCGACGAGTTCACCAACTACATGGCCGTCACCTTCTTCCTCTTCAACGACGACTGGCCCAATAACAATATCAAGGGTTATCGCAGCCGTAATGACGGACGCTACCGTTTCATCAGCTACGACCTCGACTATGCCTTCGCAGGCTGTTGGGGTGACAGCGGCGAGGATCCCTTCAAATGGTTCAGCAGCTTCAAGAACAAGAATGATAAGAACAAGAAGTTCGTTGTCTTCTTCCTCAACCTGTTGGAGCACGAGGGCTACCGCAAGAAGTTCATTGACACCTTCTGTGTCGTGGGCGGTAGTGTCTTCGAGCCTAACCGTGCCAACATCATCGTCAATGAGCTGTTGAATAATGTCAAGGACATGTGTAAGCTGATGAAGGACCAGGGCATCAACGATGGTCACGACCCGGACAGAGCCGCCACCACCATCAAGGACAACCTGAAGAACCGTTCCTACAAGATGACCGGTTACATGAAGAATTTCTCTGACTTCCACCTCACCACCAATGCCCAGGCCGTCACCCTGAGCACCAACACGGAGGGTGCCCGTCTCTTCGTCAACGATATCGAGGTTCCCTATGCAGACTTCAACGGTCACCTCTTCGCACCTGTCAAACTGAAGGCCCAGGCACCTGCCGGGTATAAGTTCACGGGTTGGAAGGACGGTGGCGAGACCGTCTCCACGAATACGGTCATCGATCTGCCCTCGGGTGGTGTGAGTCTCACCGCCACCTTCGAGAAGAGCGGTGAAAGTCTCCCGGCTGTCCGCATCAACGAGGTGAGCGCTGCCAACGGTATCTTCGCCAATGAGTACTGGAAGCGCGAGGACTGGGTGGAGCTCTATAACACCACCGATGCCGACATCGATGTCGAGGGCATGTACCTCAGCACTGATCCCGAGAATCCCACGGCAAACCAGATTACCAAGGGTGAGAGTCAGGCCTCTACCATCATTCCCGCCCACGGCTATCTCATTATCTGGTGTGACAAGGAGAATCCCAGTTCACAGCTCCATGCTCCCTTCAAGCTCCCCGCAGAGGGTGGTCATGTGGTGCTCACTGCCCAGAACGAGAGCTGGAACGACCTGTTCGCCTATACGGCCCTGAAGAGTGACCAGACGGCAGGACGCTGGCCGGACGGTGCTGCTGATGTCTTTGTGATGAACGTCCCGACGATTGACCATTCCAACCTCATGACAAGCTATCTGGCGACTGTTAACCAGCCCGGTGGCAGTGGCATCGAGGACATCACCGCTGAGGATACTGGTCTGTCTGTCACCTATACGGCAGGGCGCCTCGTCATCAACGGCTACACCACTGACCAGGTACAGGTACTCATCCATAACCTGGCCGGACAGACGGTCGCCTCACTGACGACACCGATCACCGGCGGATATGCGGAAGTACCGCTCACCAGCCTCTCCAACGGTGTCTATGTGGCCGTCGTCAACGATGGCAAGGGTCATCAGACCAGTTGTAAGTTCGCAAGATAGTTACCTGACGAAGACAGGGATAAAGGATTGATCGACGGGGGTGGTGATATACTGACCCCCGTCGTAATGTTTGCCCGTATGGTAGTCAGTCCACCCACCTTCATTCTTGGGGAGATAGGTGCGCCACGTGGTGACACCCGGTTCGGTGACAGGACTGATCAGCAGGTCGGGACCGAACATATACTCATACTTCTGACGAAGGGCCTCGGGATCGTCGGCGAAGTCAAAGACCAGCGGACGCATCAGGGTATAGCCCTCCTCACTGATCCGACGGGCACACGCCTTGAGATAAGGCTGTAGCTTCTCACGCTCCTTCAGACAGTTGGCGATGATGGCCTGGGCCTCGGGACCATAGTTCCAGGGTTCGGTGTTACTCATATAACCATGCACGCGCATCAGGGGCAGATAGACACTTGTCTCTATCCAACGGAGCATCCGTTCGATATAGGCACTATCGGTATATTGGTTCTGCGGACGGAAGAAGCCACCGGCATCATAGGTCCACCACGGATGACCCGCTGCCTGCACGCCGAGACCAGCGACGATCTGCCGACGGAAGGTCTCCCAGTCGTTACCCACATCGCCACTCCATAGGGCTGCACCATAACGCTGGATACCGGGGAAACCGCAACGGGTGAGGATCATTGGCGTCTTACCTGCCTGTAAGAGTCCCTCATAGACCGTCTTACAGACCATCAGGGGATAGACATTACGCACCTGTTCACCTGCCCACTGACCTTTGTTCACACGACGGCCTGCCAGGTCATCGTTCTCCGGTTCCGTGGCATCCTGCCACCAGGCATCGATACCGAGGGGAACAAGCCGTTGCGAGAAGTTCTTCCAGTAGGCGGCAGCCGCCTCTGGGCTGAAGAAGTCGATCCAGTCAGTGCCAGGGATATAATATCCGGCGGCCTCCATCTGACGACCCACCTCGGAGGTCTTGTCGATCTTCGACCACACGCTGACCATCAGACGGATGTCCATCTGGTGCAGACTGTCGGTGAGCGCCTTGGGATCCGGGTAGAACTCCTCGTCGAAGCGCATGGCGTTCCACCCGTACTTTCCCCAATACTGCCAGTCCTGTACGATCATACTGATGGGCATCTGTTCCTGTTTGAAGCGGTTGGCCGTCTCCAGGATCTCCGCGGAGGAGTGGAATCGTTCGCGACAGTGGATATAGCCCAGTGCCCAGTCCGGCATCAGGGGTGCCTGTCCCGTCAGCTCACGGAAGGTGGCGATGATCTCGTCGGGCGTTCCCGTGAACACGGTGTAATCGACGGCATGGGCCACGGGAGAGCGGAAGACGGTCTCGTCCTTCACCGGATGATAATAGAGCGTGGGGGTGTCCTCCTTCGTGAGTTCCGCCGTCACGACATGCTGACCTGCCTTCAGGTGCACGATCGTCGAGGCGGTAGGCGGTAGCCAGAGGTTCTGCATCTCAATCACCGTCTCCCCGTCGATGACGAGGTTATGACGGCGCGCCATCTTCTGTCCGACATCGAGCAGCAGCGCATAGTCACCTTCCTCCTCGACACTGATGAGAGACTCGAAGATATGTCGCTCGCGCACTTCGCGCTTGCCACCCTCCGTCGAGGTGACATCGACCACCTCACTCTGACCGGCTCCAGAACGCTTGGTCAAGCTGACGCTTTGGTCACTGGGATTGAACTCCGTCAGTCCGTAGTTGTTCCACAGGATACCGTAGCCCTTGCTTGAGAGGAGCATTGGCAGACTGATCTGGGTGTTCACCTGAGTCAGTCGTCGCGACAGACCGCGTACGTTGCTGTAGCCGTCCTGGAACTGTCCAAGACCAAAGAGGTATTCATCCTTCGGGGAGTCGAAGGCCAGTGTGGCACCACCATCCCGTAGCTCATGACGGGTGGCATGGAACAGCAGGTGCCCATCACGATCCTTGATGGTCACGGTCTTTGCCTGGGTATCGGTCTTCACCTGAAGATCGCAATCCGTCTCCGTATGCTTCACGTAAAGCCAGTCGGGCAGCGTGTCGGTGGCTGCGACCTCCTGATACTGGATCCTGACGGCGTTGCGTGCCAATTTCTTCACAGTTAACGTTCCCTGTGCCTGGGCCGTCATACCCAGACATATCATCACGATTGATATCAATACCTTTTTCATCTGTTTATTCGTTTGTCAGAACGACGCCACCATTACAGGGAATGGTGACAGTCAGCTGCTGTCGTTTATTCTGTTTGATGGTTTTCACACTGCCGTTGAGCTGGGCATCGTCGCTATAGAACTGCAGCGAAGAGCCTGCGGCAAACATCGGCAGGGCGATGGTCTTCTTCAAGGGTTCCTTCTGGGCGTTGATACCCAAAACAAACCACTGCTGACCACAACGGCGGGCCAGGATGATATACTTGCCGGGATAGCCGTCGATCAGTTTCACCTCATCCCACGTTGTCGGCACGCGCTTCATGAAGTCGATGGCCCAGACAGGGGCATCCTCCAGGTTGTTGGGTGCCAGGGCGAAGTGCTGGACAGCACTCTGGAAGAGTACGGCCACGGCGAGGGCAAACACATCCGACGTACGACGGGTGGTACCGTGCTGGTTATCCGCACTGTAACGCTTGTTCAGGGCAGAACCGCCGAAGTCCATCGAACCCACGGTATTCCGTACGAAGGGATGGATACAGGCGTTATAGGCCTCCGCATCACAGGCACCCTGTCCGAAGTGGAGGTTCTCGGAGGCCAGCACAGCCTCAGAGGCGGCATAGTTGGGGTACATCCGCTCCCAACCGCGCGGCAGCGTACAACCGTGGAAGATACAGAGCAGTCCGAAGTCGTTGGCATCGCTGAGGATATCCTCGTAGAGCTGCATCATCGGCTGTTTGTCACCACCGAAGAAATCCACCTTGATACCCCGGATGCCGTTCTCCTGCATCCACTTCATCTCCTCCCGACGGATACGGCTGTTGTTCATCTTACCGATCGGCGTCTGGAAGGCATCGTTCCATGCACCGTTGGAGTTGTACCACAGGAAGATACCCACACCCTTCTCCTTTCCATAACGGGCCAGTTCGGCGATCTTCTCGTAGCCGATCTGCTGATCCCAGAAGGCATCGATGAGCACACTCTGGTAACCCATGGCGGCCGAGAAGTCGATATAGCGCTTCTGTTCGTCAAAGTTACAGCTGGGGTCCATGCCGATGATCCAGCTCCACGAGCCCTTGCCATAGATATACTCCTGTGAAGCCTTGTACTTCGGCTGCACGAGGTCGAAGGCGGCCGTGGTCTCCACGATGTTCGCCAGCGGACCGACGGTGATGGTGCGCCACGGGGTCTCACAGGGCAGGGCGACGGCTGCCGACGTGGCACCGGCACCATTCAACTCGCCCGCCTGCGGGAAGCCGATACGGTAGTTGCCACCCTGCTCGTTCAACAGGCGACAACCCACATACCCGCCATCCGTACCCGTCTCACTGATGAGCACCCAGGCTTCTCTGGAGATGCTGGGTTTTCCGAAATATCCAGGCACCTTAAACAGACAGGGGAAGGTGTAGCCCTCGCCCCAGCCGTTCTTACCCACGGCCTCATCACAGGTATAGGGGGTCTCATAGCTGGGTGAGGTCCTGGCGAACCCACCCATCGGCTTCGACTGCGGACAGAGGAAGGTTGTCGTACCGTCGGGCAGAGAAAAGCCCGAGGTCTCTTCCGTCACCACACAGACACGCGTCTCCTTCTGCGGATGGATCCTGTAACGGAAGGCCACATCGCGATTGCTCACTCGGAAAACGATGTCCATCACTGGCATATCATTCTTCACATAGGTGGCCACGGCCTCCGTAGCCTCGTAATCCACACAACTCTGTTTGATGTTACGCAACTGGTAGGTGTCGCTCATCTGGTTTTGTTTTATCTCCTTCAGGACGAGACCCTGGGTGAAGTCGCCGATGTTGGTCTTCAGTCCCAGCGCAGAACGCTGCACGACATCCTGTCCCTCATATAGCACACGATAGCAGGGATGGCCCCCGTCTATCAGTTCCATGATCACCGTCACCTTACCGTCAGGACTGGCGACAGACTGGGCCTTGGCCGTCATCACGGACAGCAACAGCCCCAAACCGATAATAGATAGTCTCTTCATCATCAATGCTCAATGTTTATCGTTCAACCCTAAAGTCAATCACCTGCAAGTCCTTGTCGAGCGACGAGGTACCATAGAAGATCTTGTAACGACCGGGCTTCACAACCAGTTCGTCGATCATCTCGTCATAATACTCGAAGGCCTCCCCGTCGAGGGTGATGGTGGCCGTCTTCGTCTCACCAGCCTTCAGCGACAGTTTCTGGAATCCCTTCAGAGCCTTGATGGGAGCCCCAGCGTCATCGAGGCGCTTCACATACACCTGTACGGTCTCCGTACCGTCACGCTTGCCCGTGTTCGTCACAGGAATGGTGAGCGTGACGACACTGGCATGACTAGCCAGACTAGCCCTGTTAGTCGTTGTGGTAGAAATCTCAGCCTTGCCGACGGCGAAGGTCGTATAGCTCAGACCGTAGCCGAAAGCATACTGAGGCACACCCGTGAAGTAGCGATAGGTGCGGTTCTTCATCGAGTAGTCGAGGAAGTCGGGCAGATCGTCGTTCGAGCGATAGAAGGTCACAGGCAGCTTACCACCGGGGTTATAGTCGCCGAAGATGACCTCAGCGAGTGCCTTAGCACCACCCTGACCGGCATACCAGGCCTGCAACAGGGCATCGTACTCACCCTCCACACTACCGAAGGCGATGGCAGAACCGGAGCAGTTCACGAAGATCACGGGCTTACCCGTGGCGTGCATGGCCTTCACGAGCATCTGCTGCACCTTGGGCAGTTCGATGTCCTTCTTGTCACCACCCTCACCTTCCATCTGGGCAGAGATACCGCCGATGATGATGATGGCGTCGGCAGCCTTCACGTCGTTGGTGAGGGCCGTGAAATCTACAAGGTTTCGCTCACAGATGTCACCACGCAGCATGGCGAACTGACCGTTACCGTGCTTGTATTCAATGACGATATCGTAAGTCTTGCCTTTCTCCACAGGGAACGACTTATACTCGGGCTTACGGCCGAAGCCGAAGAAACGACGACCACCGGGCTGTGCCTCTTCCACCACCTCACCGTTCACCTTCAGCACATAGCCGTTATCGGTCATGAGCGTGTATTTCATCTCACCCGTGAAGTCGGCGACATACTGACCACTGACACGTACGGAGAGGGTGTCGCGGTTCACGCCCTGGGCAAAGCCCCAGGCACCGAAGGTCGAGAAGTTCAGTTCGTTATAGTAGTCCGTCTTGGCCGGTTCGCCTGCGAGTTCCTTATTATTAAAGAACTCCACCTTCGCACCCTTGCCACCGTTGAAGTCCTGCAGGTGGTGGATGGTGTTATACTCATCGTCGAGCTCACAAGCCTTCTGATAGATCACGTTGGCACCAGGCACGGCGGCCTTGATACCCTCCAGCAGTGAGTGCTTGTGGTTGTCGGTAGGAGTACCACCGTAGTTACCGTTCAGCAGATCCACATCGTCGGCGTTAGGACCGATCACGGCCAACGTCTTGATGCTCTTCGAGAGGGGAAGTACGTCACCCTTGTTCTCCAGCAGCACCATCGACTCACGGGCAGCCTGCGTAGCGAGGGCGTCGTGACGCTCACTGCTGATATTCTCCGGACCGATCTTCGCCCACGGCAGCATGTCGGCGGGGTCGAACATACCCAGTTCGAAGCGTCCCATGAGCGTCTTACGCAGGTGCTGGTCGAGGTCACTCTCCTTGATATAGCCCTTCTTCAGACCCTCACCGAGTGACATGAAGACCTTACCACACTCCAGATCCGTACCATTCAACACGGCATCGACAGAGGCCGTGAGTCCGTCCTTGTGCGTCTCATGCTGACCCTTGTTGAAGAAGTTGTTGATAGCATCGCAGTCGGTGAGCACGATGGCATCGTAACCCCACTTGTTGCGAAGGATATCGATGAGCAGACGGTCACTCGAACAACAGGGTTTCCCCTCAAAACGCTGGTAGGCGCACATCACCTCGCGCACGTTGGCCTTCTTGACGAGGGCCTTGAAGGCGGGCAGATAGGTCTCCCAGAGGTCACGGTTCGTAGGCTCCACGTTCATCGAGTGACGCAGGGGCTCTGGACCACTGTGCACGGCATAGTGCTTGGCACAGGCGTGGGTCTTGAAGTATTTGTCGTCGTTACCCTGCATACCCAGCACGGTCTGCACACCCAGCACGGCGTTCATATAGGGATCCTCACCACAGGTCTCCTGACCACGACCCCAACGGGGATCACGGAAGATGTTCACGTTCGGACACCAGAAAGTCAGCTCGGGATTACCCGGATAATAGGTAGCACCTTGGGGCACGTTGAAGAGATTCGGATCCTGATGGTCTGTACGGTTCCAGTTGGCACGGGCCTCATCAGACACCTGTGAGAACACGTTATACACCAGTTGGGGGTTGAAGGCGGCTGCCATACCGATGGGCTGGGGATAGACCGTATAGCCACCCTGGCGCACACCATGACAAGCCTCGCTCCACCAGTTGTATGAGGGGATACCCAGACGATCGACGGAAACCGACTTGTTCATCATCAGTCCTACCTTCTCGTCGGGGGTCAACAGCGACAACAGGTTCTCCACACGCTCCTCACGGGAGAGCTTCGGGTTCAGGAAGGGGTACTTAGGCTGACTCTCGGGATCCTTGATATAGTCGAAGGCATCCACATCCACATAACCGCCCTTCTTCTTAGTGGCATAGTTGAAGATACCGAACTTGGTACCCATGAAGAAACGGCGCCAGTCGAAACTCAGACGGTAGTCTTTCGTACCGATCTGCGTCCAGTTCTCACCGTCGAGACTGTAGTAGAAGTTAGCGCAGTCCTTGCCACCATGTCCCTCGGGGTTCGGACGGAAGTCGGCATCGATGCGCAACCAGATGGTGTTCTGCTTCAGTTCCACGCTCTCGATCACCTTCTCCTCATATTTCGTCACCTCCTTGTCACGGTCGGAGAGCTCCACCTTCTGCTCGTTCATCTCCAGCACGAGTTTTTTACCCTTCTTCTTGATGGTCAGGGCACCCGTGTCACTGTTGAAGGCTGCCAGTCCGGCACAGTCGCCGTCCTGCATCTTCGAGAGATCCATCAGGATCGCACCCGTACAGGTGGGACCCTCCATGCGCTGTGTCAGGGTGTTGGGCGCCAGGTAGAGCGTCTTCACCACACGGTTGGTCTTCAGACGGAGGAATCCCGGACGCTCCGTCAGACTCCAGGCGTTATCAATGGGGTTATGGTTCCACTGCCAGTGCAGACCCAGCTTCGTGTCAGAGAAGTCGTCAGCCTTCACGATCTTGGTCTCAGGTTCTCCACTCTTGTAGGGCATCACGGTGTCGGGCACCTTACCGTTCACGTCACCCAGCATCGGCCAACCGTTGATCCAGCGGCAGGGCATCACCGTGAGCACACGACCTACACCGCCACGGTCCTGGAAGATGATACCGTACCAGTCACCATCGGGCGAATCGACGATGGTTCCCTGGGCCTCGTACGAGAACGTGCTGAACTCACTCTCCAGGATCACCTGCTTCTCCCACGGGCCATGGATATCGTCGGCACGATAGCACACCTCACGACGATGCCTACCAGGAGCATAGACATGCGAGATCATCAACAGGTAGTACTTACCGTTGTGCTTGATCACGCGCGAACCCTCCAGGAGACCCTTCTCATCGGCCTCACGCTCGAAGATCTTCTGATAGCTGCCCTCGATCACGTCGCTGAGGTCCTGCTTCAGTTCCATCATCTCACCCGTTCCATAGATCACATACACGCGGTCATCATCGTCGAAGAACAGCGAACAGTCGTGGAAGTGGCGCATGCGCGACACGAGCGACCACGGGCCCTCCGCCTTCTCTGCCGAGAAGATATAGGTGTCGCCCATCGCACCCTGCTCGTTGGGAGCCATCAGCGCATAGAACTTACCCTTATGATACTTCAGGGAGGTGGCCCACTGACCACGTCCATATACCGTACCCTGCAAGAGGTCATACTTCGGAGAGTCGGTCAGACGGTCGAAGATATATCCCACCGTCTCCCAGTTCTTCAGGTCTTTCGAGGCCATCACAGGAGCACCTGGCATCAGGTGCATCGTCGTAGAGACGAGATAGAACGTGTCACCCACGCGGATCACGTCGGGATCAGGCACGTCGGCCCACAGCATCGGGTTCTGGATGGGCTCCATCTTCAGCGTCTCATAGTCTTCTGCCTTCACGCTCGTACTGAGCATACAGGCCATCGCCATAACCAGCGAAATCATATAATTCTTCTTCATAACATGATTCTTTTCTTATTGATTATTTCTCGAAGAGACCATTCTTCTCGATCGTCCACTTCTCACGCTTCAGCAGTCCGCAGTCCTCACCCACGAACATCTTCTTTGCCTCGGCATCACCCTTCAACTGCCAGTTCAGCCATGCCAGTGCAGGGATGGTGAACTCACCACCATGGGCCTCACGATAGGTACCACCATGACCCACAGGATAGTTGATGGCACAGGCAGGCACGTGGTCGATACGGTGGAAGTCGTCCATACCGTTGCCATAGGCGATATCCTCAGGACCGCCCAACAGATACATGATCGGCGTATGGATCTCCTTCAGCTTCTCCTTCGGAGGCATGGGCATACCACCCACGGCCTGACCGGCGTTGTCACGGTTGAAAAGACCACTGTTACAGATCATCAGGGCCTTGATACGGGGATCGGCACAGTTGAAGAGGGTCTGCAGACCTCCGCATGACATACCGGCCACACAGATGTTCTTCACATCGATCTTCTGGTAGTAGGGCGACTGGGGATCAGCGTTCTGGGCGAAAGCCCAGTCGATGCTCTCGATCTGCTGTTCCGTACGTGACATCGGACCCTGATACCACTCGTCGGTCATCGGGATGATACCCGTAGCCAGCACGAGGAAGCCGTTCGAAGCGATCTCGTTGAGGAAGTTCATGTGTTCCCAGGGCGAGTTGGCACAGGCACCATTACCCCACACGAGCACGGGCAGCTGCTTCTCGGCACTGAACACCGAGAGGTCCTGCGGCGTGAACACCGTGTGCTCCGGCAGACCAGCCACCTCGGTCATCACGACCTTGTAAGGACCAGTGCCACCGTCTTCAATGATTCTTGACTTGGGAGCCTCCTGAGCATTCACGAGCATCCCCATTCCACAAAGGATGAAAGATAAAACCAGTTTCTTCATAATCTATCTTGTTTAATATTCAATATACGGTATTGTCGATGCTCTTGAACATACTGAGGAACTGCTTGGCCTTGGCCTGATACTGCTCACAGGACTGCTGATACGCCTCGGGGATCGTGGCACCTGTATAGATATCCTTGAAGTCCGCCGCCTTCACCTTCTCAGCGTCCATCCCCTCGGGAGTCGCCTTCACGTTCAGGCGCAACAGCTTCTGACCGTCGAAGTAAAGGCGCAACTCGTGCAACCTCGACATGTCGATGTCGGGGGTACGGGCGTAGATAAACATCAGCTGTCCATTCTTGTCGTAGAGATACTCCTCATAGAACTGGCGGGCGGCATAGTTATACTTCGTCGTCAGGAATTTCAGGTAATGGGGCGGATAAGGGGTGTAGTCCTCTGCTTCCTCATCCTGCTCCATCTCACCGAAATACATCCGGATATTCTCCTCATGAAGTCCCGTGGCAGGCAGGTTCATCAGCACTCTCAAATGATAGAAGGCAGGCGGCATCCCCTCGTAGGGGTAGGTCTCACACATCTCGGCGATCACCTGTTTCGTCTCCTGATAGTCCTTACGGATACGCTCAATGCTGTTTTGTGCCAGTGCCACCTGTAGGCAGCCCACCAGCAACAGAGTCATGATGATGGTTTTTCTCATTGGTAAGTTAATTTTAATGGATGAGGTTGCAAAGATACATAATCTTTTGGAAATCTCCAAAGGATTATGCTAAAAACCTCCTACTGGGGTCAGGCCCCGACATCAAAAAACCTCTTACTGGGGCCTGACCCCAGTAGGAGGTTTTAGTGGCCGAATTGACACTGGTAACGGATCATACGGTCGATGAAAGCATCGACGGACGACCAGTTGCCGGCTTGCACCAAGCCATTGAGGCGGGAGAACACCTCACGGATATATTTCTGGTGTTCGCTATTGATGGAGGCAGGAAGCGGATCGGTGGGGGCGAACCAAGTAACACGGTGTTTCTCTGCATGGGGGAAGAGACGGAGTGTCTGACCACTGTGCAGCTCCTCCATCAGCATACGACCCTGTCCGCGACTGAAAGGCATACGTTCACGAGACCAGTCGTCATAGAAGAAGATGAGTCCCGTGAAGACCTGTTCGGCGGAATAATCCCCATAGTGGTCATCATGGCAGAGCAACATGGTGAGGCGCTGGGCGTAGAGGGAGAGGGGATAGATCTTCCCCTCACCATCATGGACCAGCAGCCGACAGAAATGCCTGGCCTGTTTCTGGGGCAGCACACGGGGTTGGGCAACAACTGGCCCTGCCATCATCAGCAGGGCCAGTATCAGACTTATAAACAGTTGTTTCATCAAATGGCTCTCAGGAATTTCACCACTGCATCGCGATCAGCCTTGGGCAGCTTATAGAACTTCAGCGTCGCTCCATAGGCATCGCTCTTCTTCGAGTAGCCATGCCAGAGGATGGCCTCTATCTCGTTGCGGGCGCGACAGTCGTGCAGACGGTCTTCAGCACCGGTATTGATCAGCGAGAGTCCACGACCCCAGAGCGGGGTGGTACGACACCACGAACCGTGGATGCCGTTCTTCATATACAGACGATGCTGGATCATGTCGGTATAGGGCCAGATGGTCTGGTTCTGATAACGGGGCAGCTGCAGATTCTGCGAGACGATGATCAGCGGACTCCAGTAGTCATCGCTGGTCGTCTTCCACGACGGACGATGGCAGGTGGCACAGCCGATCTCGTTGAACACATCTTTACCGCGCTGAACCTCAGGATCCTGCAGGTTACGGGCACGGGGAATGGCCAGACCACGATGCCACACCTGGAAGGCCCAGAAGTTGTTGTCGCTCATCTCTGGCTGGAAGTTGTGCCAGACATTGTCGAACTGGTTGGTGGAGGGCAACAGCAGGTTATAGACAGCCTCCCGGATGCCCTCCTCGGTACCGTCGGCATAGTAGGGCGACGTGGGGTCGGCCTTGATGGCGGCAATCACGTTGGGATTCTCCGACATGGCCTTCGCCCACGGTTCGGTGGAGTACAACTTCGGACGGTCGGAACGGCTCACGTTGGTGATGTTCCAGATGGCATTGGCACCGGCACCGTCCTGCAGCGAACCACGGGTCATGGCATAGGTGAACTTCTTCAGACGGTTCACCTGCTCCAAACCGCTGGAGGCGTTGACATACCACGCCGTTTCAGCGAAGTCGTTGGCCTCCTTATCCCAGAAGGCGGGATTCAACTCCACATAGGGAGCCTCGCGCTGGTACTGTGCCTTGATACTATCGTCGGGGATGGCATCGAGCAGACCAGAGCCGATGATGCCGATGGTGCTCTCCAGACGGAAGGCCACGGCACCGTTGCCCGTCTCCCACGGGGTGGGGTTGGTGTTGAAGGCAGAGGGGTCGATACTCAGTTCTGGGTATATCAGCTCATAGCGCTCACCATCGGGGAACTGGGTGGCAGAGATCTCACTGTCGTCACCCATCGTGGTCAGCGGCAGCCAACTCAGGTGGATACCACTCTCATCGACAGGTGGCAGGAAAGGACTGACGGCACGCGTCTGCGGCATACCCGTCACCTCACTCACGTAGGGACCATCATCACTGTTCTCACCATCGACAGGATGGTAGATCACGAGCAGGTAGCCATTACCCCACTCGGCATTGTACTGCGTCACACGCTTGCCATGACCATAGCCGGGATGGCAGTCGAGACACGACTTACGGACATAGGCAGGACCCAGTCCGTTGAAGGGTGCCTGGAACTCGGTGACATTACGCTCGAAGAACTGTTCACCACGGTTGAAAGCCTCGGTGAGTCCCATCTCCGTGACGGCGGGTGTCTCATCCTCATAACAACCTTGGGTGACGTTCATCGTGGTACCTTTCTCTCCGCCTACGAACCACTCCTCGGCGGAGAAGTTACCCACGTTCTTGCCGATATAGTCGGCTTCAATGGGACTGACACTACCGCCGTTGTCATCATCGTCCGTACACGACGTCATGGCAGTCCCCATGGAGAGGACTGCCATGACCAAGAATTGCAATTTCTTGTTCATGATCATATATTTAACTCATTAGTTCGCAGAAATCCAGGAAGCGGCTTCGTTGAGGGCATCGTCGAGGGTGTTGATGGCATCCATCGCTGCCTTGGCATTGGCACTGTGGGAATCGACCACGAACGGGGTGCCTGCCTTAGCGGTGCTCAGTGCCGAGAGGGCGGCTTCGAGCTTCGCCTTCAGATCGGCGGCCATCGTGGCGTTGTACTTCTCAAGATAGGTCATGATCGAGTTGGCATGGACCGTCGTACCCTGGTTGCCATAGAGGCTGTACTGGATACTGCTGATGTTGTCGAAGAAGTCGAAGTAGGAACGCTGGCTATAGGGCGACTCGATATAGTCGGGGTCGGTACCCAGGTAAGCCTGTCCGATCTTCTGTCCGGCCACCTCAGCACAGATGTTGCTGCAGCCGGCCACGAGGATGGTGCTCATCACACTGCGCCATGTAGATAAGGTACTACCGGCCTTGGTGGCGTTAAGCATGTTCTCACCGTAGGAGGCATCACCACCGGCAACTGTCGTGGGGAACTCGCACTCCTCGACACGCTCCTGATGAGCGACGGGAGCCTGGTCACCCAACCAGCTGACCTCCAGCTGGAAACACTTGTCGCGCAGGTCACCTGCCACGGCAGCGGCGAAGATCAGTTCCTGTTCACCTGTGATGTTACGGCCCTCAAAAGCCTCATCGTCCTCAATACCCTGCAGGGCAGCGAGGGTACGGTTCTGACCGTTACGGAAGATGATGAACTCGATGCCATGGAAGCCCAGCTGCTGCTCACCCACGAGGGCACGGGCATTGTCGATACCACCGTCGTCGAGGTCGTCGAGATCCTCAATGATCTCCGCACTGCTCAGGGCCTTGGCCAAGGCTGTACGGTCAAGGGGCCAGGTGTCGATATGGGGATCGATACCGAAGTCAGTGGCTGCACCATAGAGGAACGACTCACTGCTCTCCCAGGCCGAACGGGCGGCGATGAAGGTAGAACAGATCTTGTCGATGTCAGCCTGGGTGAGCGTACCGGCACGGAACTTGCTCTTGGCCTCTACAAGCTGGTCGAAGAGGGTTGAGGTCTGCGAAGCCAACGACTTGTAGATCGGGAAGATCACGTTGCTCACATACTTATTGGTGATGGCCTCCATGGCCTGTTCCTTCTCAGTGATTTTGCTGTCATCCTTTTTGTCATCGTCACTGCTGCAGGCAGTGAAAGCCAGTCCCATCACCAGGACTGCCATAGAATAGAAAATCTTTTTCATCATATTAATTCGTTTAATTCGTAATTCGTTGTCGTTTTAAAGGAAGAATCCCTCGTAGGCGATGCCGATGTTCAGGCTCGGTTCGTTGTTATAGGGGCTCTTCAGCTTGCGGAGGCTATAGTCGGCCTTGAGGACGATCTGCGGGATGGGGTAATAGTTCAGACCGAAGGCCAGACGATGCACATTGGTATAGTCGAACATCTCCTTGTTCGAAGCAGGGATGTAACTGTCGTAGTACTCGTAGCGGCCGAAGACGTAGAGCTTCTGTTCGTCGCGACGCAGTTTCTGGATCTGTGAGAAGAGGTCGTAGCCGGCCTCGATACCCACACTCACGGCATTCTTGCCGATCATCGCACTCTTCACAGGCGAGTTCGAGGCGTGGGCCTTGGCATCCTTGATGGTGTTCAACTTATCCGTGTCACCCACATAACCATAGTCTGCCTGTCCGCGCACGATCCAGTTCCAGCGGTTCAGCGTCACATCCACACTGCCGATGGCCACCGTACCGTTCACCTTGTCATAAGGCTTACCGTCGCCCTTCAAGTCGTTGGGATAGGTATTATGGGCCGAGTTGCCATAATAACCACTGATACCCATACGGAGTCCGGGCATCGCGTAATAATCCACCCGGGCCGCAAAACCATACTGGTTGGCGGGCTTGAACTCAAAGGGAGAACCAGCTCCGTGGTGGATCCACCTGTCGCGGTTGAAGAGCATGGCATTGAGGCCAGCCACCATTTCCAGTTCATACTTCACCTTACCATAACGGCCCCAGAAGGAGATACCCGTGTCGTGCCATGTCGAGGGCAGGATGGTGTTCTCACCCTCAGGACGATAGACGGTGAAATAATTCAGGGGTTCGTGGTGGGCATTGTTCAGACCCACGGGCACGATGATATGACCGAACTTCACGTTGGCAGCCTTCGAGAACCGCTTGTTGATCCAGAACTGCTCCAGTTCCACCTCACCACCTTTCTCCTGTTCATATTCCCATTCAGCAGCCTCGTCGGCCTCGTTCTCGATGGCAGAGCCCGTGCCCGTATGCTCGAACTCGACCTCCGTACCCATCGTCCATCCCTTACCGAAGTCATAACCGAGATAGATCACGGCGTGGGGGACATCGAACTTGCCGTGGCTGGGATCATCCTTATAATTCTGAGGAGAACTGTAACGGTTGACATGGTCGCTGAAGTACTCGCGACTGTAAGCCACCTCACCATAGCCGCCCACACTCAACCTGTTTCCTTTCACATGCTGCATCACACTGTCGCCTGCATTCACCTGCGCCTGAGCCGTGACAACAAGGCCAGCAATCGTGATGACACTCAATAACCTTTTCATACTAACTAATTCAAAATCGGCAGCAAAGGTAGGGCTAATCCACCGTATCACCAATACCTAAAAATGATGAAATGGCCCATAAATGACCTGTTCGGGTAGTCGGGGGGAAGAAAAATACCTAATTGTGATTATTGCACAAGTCGGAAATAATGCCTACCTTTGCACCCGGTAATCATTAGTAGGTAGCGAATAGTTATGAAAAATCAGAAGATGTATGAGGCCGACGACAAGATGATCTCGCTGATTCGCGACAATTATGATCTCTTGCAGATGCTGGGTAGCTTCGGCATCAGCCTCGGTTTCGGAGATAAGACGGTCAAGGAGACCTGTGAGGACAACGACGTGGATACCTATACCTTCCTGGCGGTGGTTAACTTCACCATCAACGGGTATGGGGAGTTTGAGGCCGACGAGCAGTTGTCCGTCCCCACCCTGCTCCACTATCTCGAAGCCAGCCATGCCTATTTCCTCGACTTCCAGTTGCCCTATATCCGCCGCGAGCTGCAAGAGTCCATCGACGAGAGTGAGTCGCTGGCCAAACTGATCCTGCGCTTCTACGATGAGTATGCCCACGAGATACGCCGTCACATGAAATATGAGCAGAAGACGCTCTTTCCCTACGTGCAGTCGCTGATCGACGGACAGCCCGCCAACGACTATAACGTGGAGACCTTCTCCAAGCACCACGGCGCCGCCGACAAGAAACTGCGGGAACTGAAACTTCTGATCATCAAATACCTACCCCAGGACGGACAGCATAACAACCAGCTTACCGCCACCCTCCACGACATCTACGAGAACGAGGTGTGGCTGCGGCAGCACGCGATGGTGGAGGATCAAATCTTCGTACCCGCCATCCGCCGTCTGGAGCAGCAGACCAAACAGAGCGACGTCACGCGCAACATCTCCGGTATGGTGTTCAAGGCTGGCGTTGGCCAGAACCCCGATGCCCTCTCCGACCGCGAGAAGGATGTGATCATCTCACTGGTACAGGGCATGTCGAACAAGGAGATCGCCGACCACCTCTGCATCTCCGTGAACACCGTCATCACCCACCGTCGTAACATCGCCCGCAAGCTGCAGATCCACTCCCCCGCCGGCCTGACCATCTACGCCATCATCAACAACCTCGTCGATATCTCCTCAGTAAAACTTTAGTGCCGGGGCCAGGCCCCAGTAGGAGGTCAAGAAGAAGAAAAGTGGAAAAACTTTTTGTTTATCGCTCACTATTTCGTATCTTTGCAACCGTATGAAAAAGATCGTATTCTTCATCATGGGGCTCGTGGCCCTGATGGCCTGTCAGGAGCAGAAACAGCAGCAACAGGCCGGGTATATCGTCCAAGTATCGCTGGGCGGGTGGCATTCGCCGGACTATACGGCGGAGCAGATCATTGGGCGTCTCGACACCGTGAGTCGGTTGATCCCTGTGCAGAAGGTCATCATCGGCTGGAGCCAGGACAAGGAGATCTACCGTCAGGTGGGTGCCTATCTCCACGACAAAGATATCCGTATGCTGCTGTGGCTGCCTGTGTTCGCCGAGACCGAGGAGGTCTGCGACAACAGTCCCGCCGTCGATCTCTGGGGGCAGGTGCCCGCCAACTACGACCTGGCAGCGGGCGAGGGCTTCCGTTTCAACTGTCCCTCCGACCCGCAGAATATCGCCAACATCGTGGCCATCTACGACAGTCTGTTCAGTGATTGTGGCTTCGACGGGGTGTTCCTCGACCGCATCCGCACCCAGTCGTTCGTGAGTGGGGTGAGTGGGGTGCTCAACTGCGGCTGTCCACTGTGCGTGGAGCGTTTCGCCAAGGAGGGTGTTGACATTGCGACGGTGAAGGCCGCATACGAAGCTCAAGGCGATCTCTTCTTCGACGTCAACGGCTACGAGATGACGGAAGGTTTCAGTTTCGTGAATCCTCTGGCCTCCGCCTTCTTCAAGGCCAAGGGTCGTGTGGTCAGCACGTCGGTGGCCACCGTTGCCGACAGTCTCCGCAGCCGCGGTCTGGAGGTGGGCATGGATCTCTACGCGCCCTTCATGGCTTCCTTCGTGGGACAGGACTATGCCATCCTCGCCAAACATGCCGACTTCATCAAACCGATGCTCTACCGTCAGACCTTCGCCCCCGCAGGCATGGGCTTCGAGTACGACCTGCTTCGCAAGGCCCTTCCCAAAGCCGATGGATATCCCGATCTGAAGATGAATGAGACTTTCCTCCATGTGCAGTTGGAGGCCATGGCGTCCTATCCCTGTGGCAAGTACCCCGGCATCGAGATCAACTACCGCGAGGGGATCGTCCCCACCTCTCCGGAATACGTCTCCGAATCCCTGAAGGCTGTACTCAGCCACGGCTTCGACGGCGCCGTCCTCTCCTGGAACATCATGGAGGCTCCCCTCAGTCACCTGAAGAAACTTTAAACTACACCTGATCCGAAAAGGTGATCTTTGGAGTTGTAGAGGTGACCATCACACTGCTAAAGGTCACCTTTAGCGACGTAAAGGTGACCTTTACAAAAGTCCCAATGGCTGGGACAACAACCAACACCCAAACCATCAAACAATTTGTCCACAACGCTCGCGCATACATGCGCGCGCATTTATAGTTGCTATACTTACTTTTTATCCCGCTCATCCCGCTCATCCTACACCTAAATTTTTTTGTTCTGGGTGTAGGATGAGCGGGATGAGCGGGTTATTTTCTAAGTTCCTCTACTACCGCGCGCGGGCGCGCGAAAACCTCCTACTGGGGCCTGACCCCGGCACTAAGTTTTTGACCCCGCTCTCGATACTCTTTCGGTGTCATCCCCGCATTATTCCTGAAGTAACGGGTGAAGGCGGTCTGGTCGCAGAAGCCAAGGCGGTCGCTGATTTGCTGGATGGTCAGGTTGCGATGATGGTGGAGATAGTGCTTGGCCTGTACGATCACGTAGCGGGCTATCCATTCGCCGGCACCGATGCCCGTGGCCTGACGGATGACGGTACCGAAATGCTTGGGCGAGAGACAGAGTAGCCGGGCATAGAACTTCACTTCGCGGCTCTCACAGAAATGCTCAGCGACGGCAGCAATGAAACGAACGAGCAACTGCTGCACGGGCGTCGCCTTCTCAAGAAACGTATTCCCGTTCTGTTCCATATAGATTTCAGTCAGATGTGCCAGGATGTCCACCTGTGACATTAAGAGTTCCCTGCGGTCGGGATGGTCGAGGCGGCTGATGACCTTCATTTGGCGAAGACTGGAACAGATGCCCTCGTACTGCAGGTCGTTGAGGTGCAGCAAAGAATTGAAGTGGTACTCGAATCGAAGGTGGTTGGGGTACGTCTCGCGCAACAGGTTCAGGAAGCGGGACGAAAGAACCAGAAGTGTGGCCTGATAGTCGTCACTCGAATCCAGGGCTTTCAGCACATGATTCGGATAGATGAGGGCGAAGTCGTGCTGATGAAAATAAGAGGGACCGAAGTCGTATTCCGCATGCACCCAGCCCTGGTGATTGAGGGCAAGGACGAAATAGGGCGACACGATGGGGTCGCCGTAAGCAGGCATGTGCGTCACGTTTTCCAATACCAGTATTCCCTGCTCCTCAATCAGGGCAGCATTTTGGATTAAAGGGTGTATCTCTTGCTTCATCATCGGAATAATTTGCTGCAAAAATACACATTTTATGCCAAACCGCCAATAATTATCCGACTTCTTGTCAAACATTTCATCCCTCTGTGCAACATTACTTTGGAGAAAAAGCCGTATCTTTGTCGCAGATTTACATTATTAACTACAAACTACTATAAGATATGAAGAAAGTTCTATTTACAACAATGATGCTGATGGCAGCAGCCATCGGCATAAACGCCCAGCCGCCCGCAGACTCTACTCCCACCTATCCGCAGGGTGCCACGAAACAGTACTCAAGTGGCACGAATACCCTTGCCGAAGATGTCGAATGCTCGACACAGTATTATAACGCCGTACAGGTGTCGGACGGCACGCTCACGATGACGGGCTGCAACATCACGAAGACCGGCGATGGCTCGTCGGGCGACAATTCAAGTTTCTACGGCAACAACTCCAGCATCTATTGCGGAGCCGCCAGTTCGACCGACTATCAGAGCACTACGGCAGCCAGCGGTGCGAAGATTATCATCCAGAACTGTACGGTGACCAGCTCCTCGCAGGGCGCTAATGCCGTGATTGCTACAAACGGCGCATCAGTAGAGATCGACGGCATTACCATCGTCAATAACAACAGTGTATCGCGTGGTCTGCACGCCACCTATGGCGGCATCATCACGGCCTCGAACGTCGATATCACCACCAACGAGGCCACCTCTTCGACCATCGCCACCGACCGTGGCGGCGGCACCGTCACCATCAATGGCGGTTCGGCCACGGCCAACGGTGCGAAGTCGGCAGTCATCTACTCCACTGGCACCATGTCCGCCACCGACCTCGTCGGCACATCGACCAAGGGCGAGATAGCCGTCATCGAGGGCGACAACAGTATTGCGATGACTAACTGCACGATGACCAGCGGCTCTTCAGAACGCGGTCTGCTGATGATGCAGAGCGGCAGTGGCGATGCTAGCGGATATAATCCGACGATGACCATCACCGGCGGCAGTCTGACAACCAGCGACACTTCGGCACCGCTGCTTGAAGTGGCCACCAACGTAACGGCAACCTGTACCCTGAGTGGTGTCACCGTCAATGTCGGCAGCGGCATCCTGATGTACGTGATGGATGACTCACAGTGGAGCACCAGCGGCGCTACGGGCAACCTCATCCTCGACAACGGTGAGTACAGCGGCACCGTGAAGTATGACACGGGCTATACGGCCAATGTGACCGTGAATAGCGGCGCCGTATGGAACCTGACAAGCGACGCCACCATCTCTACCCTCAAGAACAACGGCACCATCAACAAGAACGGCTACACGCTGACCTACTCGTCGCTCAGCGGTAGCGGAACCATCAACGAAACCACGGGCATCAAGACCCTGAAGTCCCAGACCAACACATCTACATCCATATACAATCTCGCTGGTCAGCGCATCAGTGATTCCGCAAAAGGCATCGTCATCAAGGATGGGAAAAAGGTCATCAAATAATAAACTACTACACTAAATGAAAAGAATCATTTTATTTCTGACTATGCTGGTGGGAACGCTGACGGCGCAGGCCGGGGATTATACCTACCTGACCTTCGAGACAACAGACGGGGCGAAGGCTTCAGTATCTGTCGAAGGTCTGACGCTGAGCATCAGCGGGACAACATTGACAGCGGGAGAGCAGTCGTTCACCCTGACGAACCTAAGCAAGATGTACTTCTCAACAACGGACGAAACAACGACGGGCATCGAGGAAATCACCAATGCTACTCTCGACGAGGCCACCGACATCTACGACCTGCAAGGCCACAAGGTCTCCAAGGAGCAGATGCATAGGGGCGTATATATCGTAAAGACAAAGCAGGGAACCTATAAAATGGTAGTGAAATGAGGCGCACATTATTCTCTATGACCGCCCTCGTGCTGACGATAGCAGCCTGGGGCCAGACGCTGAAGATTACCACCAGCAGCGGCACGAAAGAGTATTCGGCATCGCAGGTGACAGAAAATTCGCCTGCCACGTTCGCCGACGGCACCACACTCACAGTCGGCAGCGACGTGTTCACCATCAGTGACATCACGAGTATGACGATTGGTGAAGAAAGCAGCAGTTCGACAGATGTAGAAGCCAACACAGTAAACATCATATATAACGGTTCGACGGCTACGGTGACGATGGCCGACAACGTGGCCAGCTATGTCACGGCAGAGGTGAGCGGTGCTCACGTGAGCATCACGCAGAGCGACGATGTGGACGATGAGATCACCTATAACCTCTCAGGATCATCCAGTGACGGTGAGTTCTACATGTCCGGCTCGTATAAGGCTACCGTCGAACTGAACGGCCTCTCATTGGCCAACGTATCACCCGTATATAGCGGTGCAGCCATCCATATCCAGAATGGTAAACGTATCAAGGTAAAGATTGTTGAAGGAACGACCAACACACTAAGTGATGCCGCCAGCGGCTCCCAGAAGGGCTGTCTCTACGTAAAAGGTCACGTCGAGTTCGCCCAGAAGGGGACACTGAATGTGGTCGGCCATGTGAAACACGGCATCAAGACCGGTGAGTACATCACGCTAAAGAACGCCACCATCAACGTGACCTCGGCCGTGGGCGACGGCATCAACTGCAACCAGTATTTCCTGATGGAGAGCGGTACAGTAACCATCAGCGGCGTTGGCGACGAAGGTATCCAATGCGATCTCGACGGTGACAGTTCGACGGGAGAGACCACTGACCACGAAGATGAAGACAGCGGTAATATCTACTTGGAGGGCGGTACGCTCAGCATCACCAACAACAATGGTGAAGGTATTGAGAGCAAGGGTGCGATGACCATCAGTGGCGGTATCATCACGGTCATTGCCAAGGACGATGCCATCAACTCAGCGGGCGACCTGACCATCAGCGGTGGCTATGTCTATGCCCGTGCCACCGGCAACGACGGAATTGACGCCAATGGCAACTGCTACATCAAGGGTGGACTGGTCTATGCCATCGGCGCCAACTCACCTGAGGTAGCCATCGATGCCAACAGCGAAGAGCGGAAACAACTCTACCTCACGGGGGGCACTCTCGTGGCCATCGGCGGACTGGAGAGCGGAGCCAGCCTCACGCAGTCGTGCTACTCCACGAACTCATGGAATAAGAACACATGGTATGCCCTGACCGTCGGCAGCGACACGTTCGCCTTCCAGACACCATCAAGCGGTGGCAGCACACTCGTCGTGAGTGGTGCCTCACAGCCCACGCTGAAGAGTGATGTCACCGTCAGCAGCGGCACCAGCATCTTCGGCGGAGTAGGCTATATCAACGCCAATGTCACAGGAGGCTCCAGCGTCAATCTTTCCACCTATACAGGTGGCGGAGGCGGACCTGGTGGTGGAGATGGTCCCGGCGGTGGTGATGGACCTGGTGGCGGAGAAGGGCCAGGCAGGCACTGATAACTCGCAATTCGGTTGCAAATTATGCTTTTACGCCAATGATAGTCGCATTCGATGGCTTCATACGATGAATCTCCGTTTGGATGAAGCCAGCGTCATCGAGCATGGTCTTCAATTCCTCTGGCGAATAGGCTGTCATGCCCTCGACGACATTCGTCCACATGGAGTCACCATCAATGACTTCCACCATGATGGCGAACTTACCACCAGGCTTCAGCACACGGTGTACCTCCTGCAGACAATTAGGCAGGTTGGGCCAGAAATACACTGTCTCTACAGCCGTCACAAGGTCAAACTTCCCGTCTTCGTAGGGAAGCTTCTCGGCTGAGCCCTGAGTGACAAAGACCTGTTTGTCGAGCACATCGGCATTCACCTTCTTGGCCTTTGCCACGCTCTCCTCAGAGATGTCGATACCATAGACCTGTGCGTCTTGGCTCCGTTTCAACAGCCGTTGCAAGGTTGCCCCTCCGCCGCAGCCGATGTCGAGCATCGTCCAGCCGTCCTGGATATCGACGAGTTTCAGACCCCAGTTCGTCAGTGGCGCATGACAGAGGTTCATGAACTTCAGTATGGCGCGTCCCATCCGTCCTTGCGGACAGGCACAGTTTGTGAAAAGTTTCTTTACTAGTCCCATTAACGTTTTCTTTTTAAAATAAGGTGGCTGACCATCGCAGCCAACCACCAACTAAAACTAAACAAATACTTTATGAACTTTTTTTTGACTAAAGATCGGGAGTGATAGCGGTGAGCCAAGCCTCGATGCGGGTGTCGGTCTTGTCGTCCTCATTGATGTCATCGAGGGGCAGACCGATGAATTTACCGTCGATCACAGCCTCCGAGTCGTCGAAGGTGTAGCCGTCGGTCTCAACTAAGCCAATGAATTTGGCACCGCTTTCCTTGATACCGTTGTAGAGTTCGCCCATACCGCCTACGAAGGTGTCGCTGTAGGTTGCGCAGTCACCACAGCCAAAGATGGCGATGGTCTTGCCGCTGAGGTCAGCACCTTGGAGTGTCTTCAGTCCGTCATACCAGTCATCCTGCAATTCTCCTGCACCCCATGTCGAAGTGCCGAGGATCAGATTCTGGTGGGCGCTGACGATGTCGGCTGTCAGGTCCTGTACGTTCAGGGCCTCGCAGCCCAGTTTCGAGGCGATCTTCTCTGCGATGGCCTCGCAGGTTCCTGTCGAGGAACCATAGATTACAATTGTTGCGTTCATCTTTATATTTTACTATTTGACAATTTACCATTTGACAATTTTCAATTCTTGTTGATGCATTTGCCGTCGCATGTCCCGTTGCACTCGCTCTTGCATCCGTTCTTGCGCTTGCAGTAGCGCTCGCATTGTGCGCAGAGGTCGTAGCCGAGCATGGCGCCGAGGATGAAGTCCTCTTCGGGTGTGAGCTGGTTCAGCGGCCGGGTGACGATGAGCCGGATGGCCTCCAGACACTCGCGCCGTCCGAAGTAGATGTTCAGGTTCTGCTGGCCTACGGGCTGCAACACATAGGAGATGCCCTGGCTCTCCAACCGCGAAACGGCCTGTTCGCCGTACTTCTTCTTACAGGTGAACAGCACCATCTGGCGCACGCCTTTATTCAGTTCGTAGATGTGGTTCATCAGTACCTTGAGTTCTGTGGGAATCGTTGTTCTCGTCGTTGTCATCGTTGATTGAATTTTGCGCTGCAAAGGTACGGCAAATAAATAAGGTGCGCAATACCTAAAAACGGGGTTTTTAAGCATTGCGCACCTGCAAAGTCCTGCAAAAGCAGATTAATCAGAAGTAGGTATTACATACTCTCTTTTAATATCTCTGTGATATCCTCTTTCGTCAGATTCAGATAGCCTGCGGGATAGACAACGGTGGTTTCGGTGATGCCAGGAATCATGTCGGTGGTCGCACCCAACTCGCTGATGGTGAGCGGCAGACCGATCTCCAGCATCCAGTCCTTCAGGGCCTGTAAGCCAGCCTCAGCCAGTTCGCGTTCGGTCAGACCATCACCGCTGATATTCCACACGTTTTTGGCAAAGCGCACGAACTTGGGCAGTCCGTTTTCCATAGCCCTGCGATAGTACGCCATCGAGACAGAGGCCAGTGTATAGCCGTGAGGGGCATGCGTCCAAGCACCCACGCTGTGACCGATCATGTGTACCATCCAGTCCTCCTGCTTGCCCAGTCCGATGAGGGTGTTCAGTGCCCAAGTAGCCGTCCACATAATGTTCGAGCGGGCTTCGTAGTCCTGCGGATTCTTCAAGGCGATGCGACTGCTGTGGATAACAGAGCGCATCAAGCCTTCTGCGAGATAATCGCTCGTGTTATCGTCGAAATCAGAGAAGTACTGCTCCATGATGTGATTCATGATGTCGTAGATGCCGGTCTTCATCTGATTCTCTGGGACGGTCATCGTGAACTTCGGGTTCAGGATAGAGAACTTCGGCATCAGTCGGCTGTCGAATACATGGCCCACCTTGAACGTGTGCTCCGCGTCGGTAATCACCGTGCCGGCGTTCATCTCCGAGCCTGTGCCTGCCATCGTCAGGATGCAAGCCACGGGTAGCAACTTTTGGTCGGCATCGGGCTGTTCCTGTTTCAACCAGAACTTATCCCAGTAGTCGCCCTCGTAATAGACGGATGCTGCTACTGCCTTCGAATAGTCGCACACGCTACCGCCACCGAGGGCAAGAATCAGATCCACCTCATTCTCGCGGGCAATCTTCACACCCTCGTTCAGTTTCTCCAATGTAGGATTGGTCATCACGCCAGGATTCTCCACGATGGTCTTGCCAGCCTCCTTCAGGATGGCTATCACCAGATCGTAAATACCGTTGCGCTTCACACTGCCGCTGCCGTAGTTCAGCAATACCACGGGGCCGTAGTTCTTCAGTTCGTCCTTGAGGAAGTTCAAAGACTCATCACCAAAATACAGCTTGGTGGGGTTGTAGTAAGAAAAGTTGCCTAACATGTCTATATTCTTTTGATTGTTTTTACGCTGTTAATCTATATGCATTCGGTGTCATACCTGTGCGCGACTTGAACAGGCGCGAGAAGTGTTGCGGGTATTCAAAGCCGAGTTGGTAGGCGATTTCGCTGACGGGCAGACGGGTCTCGATGAGGAGTTGCTTGGAACGCTCAATGACGGCATCCTGAATATGGCGCTGGGCGGTAGTGCCGCTCTCCTTACTAATCAGATCGCCAAAGTAATTGGGCGACAGACAGGCCTTGTCGGCGAAGTAAGCCACAGTGGGCAGGCCGTCGATAGTAATATACATTTTATCCATAGTAGTTTGTTTTCCTGCGAAGTTCAGTGTTGGCAGCCAGTCCTGTATCAGCGAAGCACGATTTGAGTGGTTGCTATGGTTAATCCAAAGCGATTCGCCCATCCATACTACGTCAGGAACTAGTCTGCGGGCATTACTTACTACGGTACTGATACCGCTACTCCAGCTCGAAACAATCATGCCAAAATACTTGCCCGCCAGTTTCGAACGATTCTGAAACAAGTAACTCTGTGCCGGAGCTGCCATTTGCGAATGCCACAGAGGTGTGACGAAGATGACATTGTCGTAGTCAGCGCAATCCTTCTCAACAGGTTTGATGGCAGGATAGCTGTCAGCACTTTCTGGGTTGTCATTAATCTTCTGAAGCAATTCATTGCCTAAAGCATAATTATTGGCAATGTATTCATCGTTTGTCGTCTCTCTGACAGTTTCTATTCTAATTACATCAGCTGACGGCATTTGAGCCTTTACAGTTTCCGCAATCTGTTGTGAGTTACCAGAACTGGTAAAGTACACCACCAACGTCTTGCCAGCCTCCTGTACGGTGGCAGCCTTTGCCTCGTCGCTCTTCGTGCAGCACACCGTCAGGAGCGACATCAAAATCAATGCAAAATATCTCATATTCATTACGTTTTGAAATCTGCGGCAAAGGTACGACGATTCTATCAATCAGGCACTACCCAAATCTTGGAAAGAATTACCAATATTACAGAAAGTGATATTCACTCTGTTTTCAATGCTAATATTCGTAAAGTTTGATGTGGAGGATTTTCCACTCGCCAACGCCGATGCGGGCATGACGGCCTTGATGAGTCTGGTCACCGTTATGGCGACGGAGGTACTGCATCGTACCGTCATCAGAGATTGCTACTTCATCGACGGAAAGGAGACTGAGGCGCTTGCCGCTAAAACGCTTGTTCGCCTTCTGGCCTGTACTCCCACCTGCTTCAGCAAAACCGTCCTCGCCTAATGTCTTTTGCTGCTCTTGTTGCTTCTCGGTTGGGGTTTTGAAGTCGATGACTACACCACTGCCAGCCAATAAGTATTCGTATTTGCCGAGACGGATGAGCATGGCACCACCCTCAGGCCATGTGCTGCCGTCGGTGGCACGGGGATCCCAAGGGAGAGTGAAATAATGACGACAAGTCATCACCACACCGTCGTCATCGATGATGCGCTCGCGGTCTTCTTGATCAAAGAGAAGTCCCCAAGAATTCAATGGGCGTTTCACATTGAATACTTGCCGCAGCAGATTGTAGGCCTGTGTTACCGATTCCGTTTCTTTCTCACTGGCTTGGTCGATGGCGAAGGGTGAGAAACCCAAAGCCTGATGCTCACCGAAGGCATAGAGGGCGCGGACGC
Organism: Prevotella sp.; assembly: GCA_017965475.1. Taxonomy (GTDB): domain Bacteria; phylum Bacteroidota; class Bacteroidia; order Bacteroidales; family Bacteroidaceae; genus Prevotella. Next base: position 3,822 of record JAGCPV010000045.1, on the reverse strand, counting down.
CGCTGTTCTCGCAGCAACGGCTCTCAGGGATAAAGAGGCGATTTTTAATCTTTCCACCGTCTTGCGGACGCAAAGGCATCGCATACTGTGCACACCACGACTTGAAACCAGTGTCGTAGATATCGGGAGCGAGCAGGTCGATGCTGGGTGCGCCCTCGTGCCAGAAGTCAATGAGATGCGCCAACGGTCCTGCCGAGGGATATTCGCCCGGACGACGCCCACGACTGTTCATCGCAGCATTCACATAAAGCGGCATGTCGTGTATCTCTCGGGCAGCCAAAGCCAGATGTTCCACATAGCGGGCATAACTCAGCGCCATAAACTTCTCGTCGGCATATTCATCCGTGCCGTAACGCTCTGCCCACCTTTCTTTATTATATACCTTCTCTGCCAACGGCGAATGATCGCGTGCCGACTCCAACATACCGATTTCGTTCTCTATCTGCATCATGACGACTACCTCGCATTGTGGGTCACGCTCCTTGATATGCCGCATCAGTGCAGAGAAGGCTTTCAGATCGGCCTGCAACACATTGTCGCTGAAACACGAGGCAATCTCCATCTGCTTCCCCTCGGCGGTCATCGCCCTTGGGAACCGCTTCGTATCCTGCTTGAACCACCCCGGTGCATAGCACGACATAGAGTTCTTCCACACACCGAACCATAGGAATACGATATGCAACTGCTCCCTTCGCGCCACATCGATGGTACGGTCAATGAGCGTAAAGTCGAACTTACCTTCCATAGGTTCCATCAGTTCCCAATAAGCAGGCACGAGTACCGTATTCAGTCCTAACGCCTTCATCCGTAGCATTACCTCGTCTATATCAGCCACCGATGTAGCGGCAGAATTACTCAATTCACCACCGAGGATAGGACAAGGCAAATTCGATAGTCTGTCGGCAGCAAAGGAAGCCAATGCTATAGCGAGGATTACAAAAAGTACAGACAGTTTCCTCATTATCATCGGTTCCTATATTTTCTCTGCCAATGCAATCACCTTCTGCTTCGTCTCCTCCGTCTTCTGCTCGTTAATCTTGGCAGAGACGAAGCCCATATTCTCTACCTGCCAGTAGTTGCAGATGTCGCGGAACTCGGCCGTAGCTCCGTCATAGACGCCAGGAGAGTAGGATGACATCAGCAGCGCCATCTTCTTCACGTTTGCGGGTTTGTTCACGCAGTACATACGCTGGATGGGAGCCTGAATCTGGGCGCAGAGCGTGAAGTAGTAGATGGGCGCAGCCAGCACCAGCACCTCGGCCTCGTTCATCAGCGGATAAAGTTCCTGCATGTCATCCTTTTGGATGCAGGCGCCATTGCCTTTATTATGACAGTACTCACAGGCCAAACAGCCTGCAATCTTCTTTCTGGCGACATTCACCAGCGTCACCTCATGACCTGCTGCCTCAGCAGCCTTCTTGTATTCTTCCGCCATCCATGCGGTGTTACCATTAGCTCTCGGAGAACCTTGTAAAATCAAAATCTTCATAATCGTATTTGTTTAGTTAATAATATCTTGTCGCAAATATACGAAAAAATTCCCAAAACATAGTGAATCTGTCTTGGGATTTATATTTTATTGGGTTTTTACTTCCCCCGATCCTCCAAATTCTTGATTACTTTTGCAGGGCTGCCGACTGCCATGGAATCAGAAGGAATGTCTTTTACCACCACACTACCGGCTCCGATGATGCAACGGTCGCCGATGGTAACTCCTGGGCAAACTGTTACGCCGCCTCCCAGCCAACAGTCTTCGCCTATGGTTATCGGAGAGCATCGCTCGATGGGTTTGCGACGTTCAACATAGTCAATAGGATGGTTGGGTGTCAGGAATTGGCAGTTAGGGCCAATCTGAGTGTTGCTGCCGATGGTAATCATACCACCGTCGAGCATGGTGCCATTGTAGTTGATGAACACATTCTCGCCTAATTTGATACCATGCCCGTGGTCACAATGAAAGGGCGGTGCAACAGTGGATGATTCTGGAATCCCAGGAATCAACTGCTCAATGGTCTCTCTGTAATCCTCATCCTCAACAGTCATGGTTTGCAGTTTTGCACAAATATGCTTAGCCCTAAAGTAACTCGCCAAGCATTCCTCGCTTGTAAAGTCATAGAACTCCTCATTGCGCATCTTTTCAAATTCGCTCATATCACTTCTTCGTTATCTTCTGCCAATCATTATTCCATCCGTCCCCATTTCATTTGACTATCGTCGAATTCCTCCTCGCTCGGCATAGCTCAAACGAGTTTGGCTCTGCTCTCGCTCGTTCGTCATTTCATCACCCTGTTTGTCATACTGCTTGCGCTTGCCAACAGGAGGCTCAGTCAGGGTAATCTTAACCACTGCCGTTCTTTCAAGACTGCGGGCGATGGCATCATCGAAAGCATCCATGTGGTGGGGGAGGAAACGCTGACAGATGGCTCGCAATGCCGCAATCTTTTCTTCGCGGTCGGTTACAATCTCTGCCTTACCAACAGCAGTTGCTGATTTGTACTGTAGGGTAAAGCTACCATCTTTCGGACCAACTGTAGGGGCGCATTTGGTAACAGCCGACAGAAACACCGTCGGACAATGTGCTATGCAGTCCAACTTGTCACCCTCCAAGGCACAATGGAAATAGAAGGTTTTCTCGTCTGTGCGTGCCAACGACAGGGGTAATCCGTATGGAGTCCCGTCAGGTCGCGTCATGCTTACTGTTACGTATGGAGCCTTATCCAGCACCTCCAATGCGAAGACGGCATCCATCTGCCTACTTGCTTTTCTCATAAATTACTTGCATTAACTTATTTATCAAACAATTTGCCTTTCAGCCACTCGCGGACGGGCAGGTCGTAGAGCTTCAGGGCAGCGTAGGCCAGACCGATGGCGAGGATCTCATAACGCGGTTTTGATGCGAGATAAACGTTATTGCTCATTATTTACTTTATACGTAATTTAGACGCAAAGATACACAAAAAATCCCAAAGCAGGTTGATTTTGCCTTGGGATTTAAAGATTATTGGGATTTCTGATGTCCTATGCCGGATTAAACTTCGACTTCTTACGCTTACAGCGGGGGCAGCGCCATGTGTCGGGCAGTTCCTCAAAAGGAGTGCCAGGAGGGATGTTCTGCTTGGGATCGCCCTTTTCGGGGTCGTAGGTATATTTGCAGGGGCATTTGAACTTTGTCATAATCGTATTTTCGTTAAATCAAGCGGGCTGCCACTTGCAACGGACGGGCGACACGATGGCACCCTCCTTCTTTAACTCGGCAAAAGCCTTGTCCACTTCCTTGCGGTCAATACCTGTGATCTCCGCAATCTTGCCAGCGTTCACGGGAGCGCCGAACTCACGCATGGCCTGTAATACCTTCTCTTTCATAACCTATTCGATTAATTAGTGGTCGGAAACAAATTAGAGTTGCATTATCAGCCAGTTCTGTGCGCCAATCTTCTCAATCGTCTCGAGTGCGCCCTGACTCCAGTAGAGATCTTCTTCCTCGTCGGCCAGATAGGCCTTCAGAATGTCGAAAGTGAGATAGTCCTCACTTACCGAACCCATGCATTTGCGCAGCAGTTCCACGCCCGGCTCCTGAATCTTCAGATCCTCCTTGATGTACTCCACGGGGTCGTAGCACAGCGCGCGAGCCTCGTGCTTCTCCACCTTCACCTCACCACCGAGGTCGAGGATGCGATCGATGAACTTCTCCACCCATTCCATCTCCTCCGTGTAGTGGCCGATGTACTTCTCGCCCAGCTTCGTAAAGCCCTGAGCCTTGAAAATCTGTCCCTGTACCTTGTGTACGAATGCGCCCTCTGAGAGGCCTGTTACGAAGAACTG
>JAGCPV010000044.1 GCA_017965475.1 Prevotella sp. | reverse complement strand
TAAGTACTCTGGCACAGAACTCGAATTCGAGGGTGAGAAGTATCTGATGATGCGTCAGTCTGACGTCCTCGCAGTCATTGAGAAATAATTATCAGAGTAATCAGAATATTCAGAATAATCAGAAAGAATTATGGCAAAGGATATTAAATTCAATATTGACGCCCGCGACGCTATGAAGCAGGGCGTTGACCAGTTGGCTAACGCAGTCAAAGTAACGCTCGGTCCGAAGGGCCGCAATGTGGTTATTGAGAAGAAGTTTGGTGCTCCCCAGATCACTAAGGACGGTGTGACCGTTGCTAAGGAGATTGAACTCGAGGACAAGTTTGAGAACACAGGTGCACAGCTCGTGAAGAGTGTGGCTTCTAAGACTGGTGACGATGCAGGTGACGGTACAACCACCGCTACCATCCTCGCCCAGGCTATCGTGGCTGAGGGGCTGAAGAATGTGACTGCTGGTGCTAATCCCATGGATCTGAAGCGTGGTATCGACAAGGCTGTGAAGGCCGTGACTGAGCACATCGCCAAGAGTGCTGAGCAGGTAGGCGACAACTACGACAAGATCGAGCAGGTGGCTACTGTATCTGCCAACAATGATAAGGAGATCGGTGAGCTCTTGGCTGAGGCTATGCGTAAGGTCTCTAAGGATGGTGTGATCACTATCGAGGAGAGCAAGAGCCGTGACACCCACATCGGTGTGGTAGAGGGTATGCAGTTCGATCGTGGTTATCTGAGTGCTTACTTCATCACCGACAGTGAGAAGATGGAGTGCGTGATGGAGAATCCATATATCCTCATCTATGACAAGAAGATCTCTAATATCAAGGATTTCTTGCCCATCCTACAGCCCGCTGCCGAGAGCGGACGTCCCTTGCTGGTGATTGCAGAGGATGTGGATTCTGAGGCACTGACCACACTCGTTGTGAACCGTCTGCGTGGCGGTCTGAAGATCTGTGCTGTGAAGGCTCCTGGTTTCGGCGATCGTCGTAAGGCTATGCTCGAGGATATCGCTACCCTGACTGGTGGCGTGGTAATCAGCGAGGAGAAGGGCCTGAAACTGGAGCAGGCTACGCTCGAGATGCTAGGTACTTGCGACAAGGTGACTGTTTCTAAGGACAACACCACCATCGTGAACGGTGCAGGCGACAAGCAGGCCATCCAGGATCGTATCGCTCAGATCAAGAAGGAAATTGAGGTAACTACCTCTTCTTACGATAAGGAGAAGCTGCAGGAGCGTCTGGCTAAGTTGGCTGGTGGCGTTGCAGTGCTTTACGTGGGTGCTAACAGCGAGGTAGAGATGAAGGAGAAGAAGGATCGTGTTGACGATGCCCTCTGCGCTACCCGTGCTGCCATCGAGGAAGGTGTGGTTGCCGGTGGTGGTACCACCTACATCCGCGCTCAGGAGGCTCTGGCTAGCCTGAAGGGTGACAATGCCGACGAGCAGACCGGTATCAATATCATCTGTCGTGCCATTGAGGAGCCGTTGCGCCAGATTGCCGTGAATGGTGGTGCTGAGGGTGCTGTGGTTGTTCAGAAGGTTCGCGAGGGTAAGGGCGACTTCGGTTTCAATGCTCGTACCGACGTCTATGAGGATCTGCGTGAGGCTGGTGTGATTGATCCTGCCAAGGTGGCTCGTGTGGCTCTGGAAAATGCAGCTTCTATCGCCGGTATGTTCCTGACGACAGAGTGCCTGATTGTTGACAAGCCCGAGAAGGAACCTGCTATGCCGATGGGCGGTGCCCCAGGTATGGGAGGAATGATGTAATACTCAAAACCGGCTGTCGTAAGGCAGCCGGATTTTTTTTGCCTTTTTTCTTCTTTTATTCCAAAAAATTGTGTACCTTTGCCACGGTATGCAGAAACTATTGGATCTCTATCGGCAATGGAAGGGTGCTGAGCCAGCGAATGTTCAGCAGATTCCGGGTGGCGGTAGCAACCGCACGTACTACCGCCTGACAGACAGCGATGGTCAGACGGTCGTCGGTGTCATCGGTACAAGCCGTGATGAGGATCATGCTTTTATATATCTCACGGAACACTTCAACAAGCGGAAGTTACCTGTGCCGGAGATCCTTGCTACCAGTGACGATGAGTTGCGTTATCTTCAGACCGACCTTGGTTCCACTTCCCTTTTCGATGCCATTCGTGGCGGACGTGAGGCAGGCGGGCGTTATACCCTTAAGGAGCAGGAACTGCTACGTCGTACTATCCGTGAACTGCCGAATGTGCAAATCCGAGGTGCTCGCGACCTAGACTTCTCCAACTGCTATCCTCAAGCAGAGTTTAATGTCGATAGCGTTCTCTTCGACCTCAACTATTTCAAGTATTGTTTCCTGAAAGCTACCGAACTCGACTTCCATGAGTTGAAGCTGGAGGCTGACTTCCGTCTTTTTGCCAAGGATCTGACGACCGATCTCGATAATCCCGTGCCCGAGGTGGAGAGTTTCCTCTACCGTGACTTCCAAGCCAGGAACGTGATGCTTGACCATGATGGCAATCCGTGGTTCATCGATTACCAAGGTGGTCGCAAAGGCCCGTATTATTATGATCTCGCCTCCTTCCTCTGGCAGGCCTCCGCGCGCTATCCCCATAAGCTGCGCCGGGAACTCGTCTATGAATACTACAACTCACTAAAGAACTATACCGAGGTGCCGCCCGTACGCCACTTCGTCAATCGTCTCTCCCTGTTCGTGCTTTTCCGCACGCTTCAGGTGCTGGGTGCCTATGGTTTCCGTGGCTACTTCGAGCAGAAGAAGCACTTCATTGAAAGCATACCACCTGCCATCCAGAACCTCAGGGAACTGCTGGGTTTGGGCGGGGTCTTCCATTATCCCTACCTAATGGAAATTCTGCGTCAGCTGACGGAGTTGCCGCAGTTCCAGCAGACAGAAACCGTAGCTCCCCGTGCTGATGGTTATAAAACGACCGATCTGAATCCTTACAAGGCTCACCCGCAAGATGGTCCTGCCACTTTCTCCCGTTATGATGCCCAGGGACCGTTGGTGGTCAAGGTGTTTAGTTTCTCTTATCAGAAGGGCATCCCTGAGGATGAGAGCGGTAACGGTGGCGGCTATGTGTTCGACTGCCGAAGTACTCATAACCCGGGGCGCTATGAACCTTACAAGAAACTGACGGGTCTTGACGAGCCCGTGATCCGATTCCTCGAGGATGATGGTGAGATCCTGATCTTCCTCGACTCAGTTTATAAGTTGGCTGATGCCCATGTACGCCGTTATATCCAGCGTGGTTTCACCTCCTTGATGTTCTCCTTCGGTTGTACGGGTGGTCAGCACCGCTCCGTCTATTCCGCCCAGCATCTGGCCGAGCATATCCATGACAAGTTTGGCATCGAAGTGCGTATCTGTCATCGGGAGCAGAAGATCACACAGACGCTTGAGGCGCGACATAAATAACGGCGGTGAACCACTTTTGACGCAGACAGGGCATCCTGTCGCAACAATTTAAGACAAAAAACGGCCAAAAGCTTGTGATAAGCTGATATGGGTCGTATCTTTGCACCAGTAATTAAAATAAAAAATATAAATATATGGCATTAACAGCAGTTTTAGAATTCGGCGACAACAGCATCAAGCGCTACTCCAAGCAGTACTTGGTGTCTGATTGTCGGCTTTTGTTTGACCGCCCCTTCAATAGCTTTTCTCCTGAGGGGGCTACTCGTTGCGAGCGGGTGGAGGTGACGGTTGTCGCTCCGGGTAAGGAGGATCTTAGTCTTGTCGAGTGGTTTTCCACGCAAGGTGTTCAGAACGGACGCATTGTCATCAGCCTGAATAATGAGATGAGTGACAATGACACTGACACGCAGATCCTCTATTTTGAGGAAGCCAAGTGTTTCTCACTCTCTGAGTCTTATGATGTTAACTCCTCTCGTCGCCGGCTCATGAAACTGGCCATTAGTGCGGAGACGTTGGAGATTGATGGTATAACCCTTAATCGTATTTAAATATGGCATCACTTTATTCAAACGAACTGAAGGCCCTTGTGGTGCCTGAGGATTTTCTGGAGAATCCCGTGAATGTGCTGAAAGAGCATTGTCTCACAGTCCAGCACTTCGATTATCAGTGTGAACACAAACGTAATGCCTCTGGTGAGGTCTATGGCCCTACGGAACCGGTTCTTCTGAAATTCACGGTCCGCGTCAACTCACCGAGACACGCGAAATCATTCTATAGCAATCTGCTCTCTAACTGTCACAGCAACTATTCGTTCCTCTTCAATGCCACCTTTAACGCCAACCAGCGTCTGGGAAACTATGAGGATGGTATGGTGGTGAACGGCTATGTGGTGAGTGTGGAGGAGAACTACAGCACAGGCAGAAACATGACTGGCGAAGACGAGCAGATCCTGCTCGACGTCATTATACAGGTTCGCTCGGTGACCTATCTCGGCCGCGAGGAGCAGAATAATTATAAAAGTGTATTCATTCAATAAATTAGAAGATTATTATGGCACTGAAGTTAGTTGTAAATAATGTTGAGAATTATGAGGACTTAACTGATACCTCTACCAAAACAAAAGATGTAAATGTCACATTGATGACTGACACGACGACCTCGTCGCTGATTCTGATGAATGTGACAAAAAAGAAGCAGAAGTATGTCCTGAGTCTGATGAATCTGGTTTTCCAGAAGAAAATGTATCAACCCACGGAGATTCTGGCAACCATCATGTTCAGTCCTCTTGAGACGGAAGATGGTCAGGAAACCTGGTATTCCATTAAGGCGGATGTGTTCAGCTTGTTCAAGGACAAGAAGGTAGAATTGTATGACAACGTTAGCAATTATAAAATTGGCGATGACTTCTATGTACAGGAGGTGTCCCCGAGTTTTAAGCCAGACTCTCTGATCGTCAGACTGAAGATTTACAGTCTTGACAAGTTACTGACATTGAAACATGACTGTCGCTCATTCGTTTCGATGAAATTGGGCGCAGGAATCCTCGCGACTGAAATGGAAAAATACACAAAACCATACGCTTCGACTGAGAAGGTGGCCTTCAATTCCGACAATATGAAAGTGTTGTCGTCATTGAAGGAACTCTCCGTTCAGAAACCTTCGGAGAAATGGGCAAAGGCAGACAAACCGGAATACGAGACTAAATCAGTTGGTACAGAGCACATATTCCCCTATCTTGTCCAATATAACGAGAGTTTCTATGATATGCTTGTACGTACTACAAACCGTTGGGGCGAGTTCATGTATTATGAGGATGGACAATTGAATATCGGTTATCCCGATTCAACCAAGGTGGTCATTACGCACGAAGATCCCAAGGAAGATAAGTATAAATGTATTAATTACATCAATCTTGATGATATCGAGTTGGCATCCAATTATGATCGTGCAGCCGACTATGACAAAAATATCCTGGATGCTACTTTGGAAAAGAGTCCTAACTCGGTGTCAGGCTTGCTACTTGCTCCAGGTGGAAAGATGGACAAGGTGATCATGAAAAAGATTGCTGCGTTCTTTAAGAATGACAAGAATATACCGACGTTTATTGGTAATCAGCTGTTCGATGACCTCTATAGTCTGGCTACCAAGGAAATTTCGGTGGATAACGATAATAAAGAATTCGATGCCAAACATTTCTCGGATGATAATAAGAAGGAATGGCCGGAGAAGTTTGGAGAATATAACTTCGGCTCTGAGAAGTCTCCGAAGAATAAGGATGGCTTTAATATGTTCACGGAAGTTAATTCCGAATATACCAGTAAGAAGTACGGTAAAATCCTTAGTAAAGAAAAGACTGCCGGTCTGGATGCTGTCTGCGTGGATTTCGATACCTATTTCCCCTGTTTGAAGTTGGGCCAGGTAATTGAGGTCTATAGCAAAGATTATATTGTGGTGCAGATCGACTGTAAACCGAATTACCAGTACAAGGTCAATAGGAACAATTGGGTCGTGGCCAACAACGACAATCCTGAACTGGTGTTTAGTGTCATCGCTACTCCCAGGGATAGTGAGGAAGTTAAGGTTCTGAAGAGGACAAAGGATGATGACGGTAAGATGCAGGAGTCTGAAGGGAAAGAAACTCCTTTCTACCCAACTGTTATTGCTTCTGGCCATGCCAGATATGCTGATCCTCAGATGGCAACGGTCATTGATGCTGACGACCCTGCAGGCAAGGGCCGTGTACGTGTGATGTTCGCTTGGGAGAGCATCCCCAAAGACAATAATGACAAAATCGATTTTGATCAAGCGAAGAAACAGGCCACTCCTTGGCTGCAGTTTACGGCTAATGCAGGAGGTGGAAAAGGCATTATGGGAAAACACTATCCCGAGGACAAAGTCTTTGTAGGTTTCCTTGATGGTAATGTGGAGCGCCCCTACGTGATAGGTGCCGTATCAAAAGGATCTGATACTGATGTGACCTTTGAGAGTCCTGGTGGACATTCGATGACCATCGGCGATGATGCTGGCGGCATACAGTCGTTTGTATTAGGCACCTTGACGCCGGGTGTCGAAACGCTGACATCCTTCCTTCCAGATTTAAGCAGTAAATTTGAATTCGGCAAGGGATGGGATAAGAACCTGTGTTTTGGTGGTGGTTTTGAGATCACAGACAAATACGGTATTTACAAGATATCGGGTTCTACCGACGGCCGTGAGGTGGCTATTGCTTCACCTTGGGGCGATGTGAATGTCAGTGCTTTTACGGGTATCAACATCTCAGCGCCTAACGGTGACATCTCCATCAAGGGTAAGAATATTTCCATCGAGGCCGGTAATAACCTGTCACTGGTTTCTGGAAAGAACGTCAGTTACAAGTTGTGGCAGGAAAAGGATAGCAAGAAAGCCGATCTTATGCAATTCGCTCTTGATATTCCGCTTGCAGTGGCGAAAAAGGTGGCTGAGAAAGTGACGAACCTTGTCGATCTGTCCATTGTCCGTTCTATGGTAGAGATTGTCATGAAACCTGTCGAGGGTGCCCTCACCGTCAAGTCCAACAGGTTCCTGAAGCTGGAGGCTGGAAAGAGCGAGTGCGCTTATCCTGTCACGGCTTACAAGAAGTCGAAAGAAGAACTCCAGAAAGATCTGGATGAGGAGAAGAAGAAAGACATCCTCGGTCAGACCCGCAAGATTATTGGTGTGGGCAGAGCTATGACCGAACTCTTTGAATCTATTAAACCGGTGATCCAAACACTGGATGACCACTATCAGACACATTACAATAAATGCGTCGATTTGAAGAAAAAGTTGAAAACTGCCATTGAGGATTTGGAGCCCTGGAGAAATAAACTGGATGATGATACCAAGTATGCCTGTGGTAAGAAGTTCGACGATTTATGGACGGATCTGATGCCCAAGCTCTGGGTTAAGAAGGATAAGTATGAAGACCTCAAGGAGGCGGATCTTCAGTTCTCAGACTTAATTGAGGTCGAGGGAAATCCGGATGCTATTGTTGATAAACCCTGTCATGACGCCCACACTTTCCTTGTGAACCTCAGACATCCGATTGCCTTTGGTGGCAGTTTATCTAAGGGCTCAATCGAGGCTATTGATGCTGCTATTGTGGAGCATCGCAAGGTGCTCAGGAAGAATGCCCTGGATGCCCTGAATGCTTTAGGCAAGGAGATTAACTATCTGCTGAACTTTGACATGAAGCGTCAATATACCACCAGTCTTTCTTCATTCTATGTGACGCCAGTTCCTAAAGACTATAAGGACAAGATGATGAAGGCTCTCAGCAGGGAGAATTGTCCAGACCTCCTCTATTACAAGATGCCTTCAGATGATCAGAAGAAGCTGACAACTAAGTATAATACAGATGAATTCTGCTCGGACCTGAACGTGCTTTATGCAAAGCGTATTGTGGCTATGAACTTGATCAAGGAGTTTGGTTTCTATCTTGAAGATCTTCCCGCTAATTCTGAATATGCAATCGATCCGGCAATTGCGGATAGCAATAATAAAAAGAGCGTCTTACATCCAGACTGTTGGAAGACGTATGTGGGGCGCATCAGTGGCGTACCGGCTTTAGGAAGGGCATCGTCGTCCATCTCTTCTATTGCGAAAGGTGCCTTGAGTGATGCGTTGGATAACCTCACATTCTGGGATTCCACAGTAGAAAAGTTCACATGGGGCAATGGCGCAGATGGTAAGATCCTATTCAGTGGCGATGATAAAAAGACGTATGTCCTGGCCTCTAAGGCTGGTGATGCTGCCGATGTGGCAGAGCCTACTTTCAAAACCTTGAAGGCAAGTGATTACGGCGACAAGGAAAAGGAAAGGGTACAGAATTTTGTCAAGGGTATTCAGAAGGCATTGGAGAATGTTAAATAAGGAGATTTGAGTTATGGCATATATATTTGATGATTGGAAAGAGGTTCTGGATAATTTCCAGAGCAGTGTAGAGAAGGACCTGGAGGAGATTCATAAGCAGAAAGCAGAGCTCTTACAGATTAAGGTAGATATTTTTAATAAGATCGAAAGCGGACTTTTCTACCGCGACGAAGACCGTATCGTCATCTCCGCACCGGAGGTTATCATCGGCAACGTGGATAAGAGTGGTATGCTGGTGGGCGAAGCCGGTCGGGTGATTATTAAAGGCCATGATGTGGCAATGGAAGGTGTCGGCAGCACGGGTAGTATTGTCAGCCGTGCGCCCAGCATACGCCAGGTTGCCGTCAATCCAGGTATTGATGGTTTGGAGAATGTCGTTTGTGAGACTTCCCAGATTGTGTCCCAGGCCTGTGATATCGTGCTTCACAGTAGCGATGCCAAGGATGTGTTCTCTCAGGATGCCGTACCTGCGGGGCAAGGTGGGGTGCGGATTCACGCCGACAACAACCTGAGTCTGGAGGCTGCCGTCTCCGCAGAAAACCGTAAGCAACAGATTGAGGCAACGGTGAAGAATTACTCTGAGCAGATCCAAGACCTGAAGAAACAGATGGAAGCGCAGAAGAAGAACGTTGACAGTTGTTTCAAGAAGATGTCAGATGCGCTCGATAAAGAGGAGAAACTGAACCAGAGTAAGGACTATCTCACGAGCATCAATGTCTATGATATCACTCAGATACATGAGGAGATGGAGGATGTCATGCCCATGCTATATCAGTCAACACAGGCTTTCATCAGTGTGATGTCGAGACTGGCAGAGATGAACCGTCAGAAGAAAGCCTTGGAGGAAGAGAAGGGTAAGATCAAGACGGGTGACGACTTCAAGAAGAAGACTACTGGTGCTTCGATGAATGTGGTGGCTGAGACCATCAACGTGGTTACTGCCGACGGCGACGGTAACGTGCATTCCAATAATGAGGCCGGTATCAACGTCAGGGCACCGAGAATGGATGTTGCCATGCTCGATGAAAAAGACAAGCTGGTGGAGAATGGCGGATTCGCTGTTACGGCACAGAATATCTCTTTGGCTTCTGTCGGTCTTTCTGCTGACGGCAAGGAGATGCTTACTTCTGGCGTTGTCAATATTCAGGCAAAAGATATTAATCTGCAGGCTATCGACTACAAGATCAACGATAACAAGATGGCCTCGGAGAAGGAACTCACTGCTGACGGCAAAATTGCGATGACAGCGAAAACTGTCGAGGTATCTACGGCTAATCCTTCAAATGTGGAGCGCGACGATGATGGCAAACTCTCCAAAGGTGAGTACAAGAGTGAGGGCGATGTGATCTTCAAGACAAAGACGTTTACCGTTGAGAGCCTTGACTATGAGGTGAAGGACGGCAAGTTGGAGACAAAGGCACTCACCACGGATGGAAGACTCTCCATCCGTGCTGAGAAGACTGATGTCCTTGCTGCTGATGCTGAAGGAAAGGCCACAGGATCTATCAGCCTGAATGCTAAGGCCGTAGCCGTGAAGTCGATGAATGTCGATAAGGAGAAACTTACGGATGACAAACTGGCAGAGGGCAGTACGATGACCCTCGTATCAGAAAAGATGTACGTAGGTGCGAAGTCGAAAGACATCAAGAGTAAGAAACTGCAGGCGATGTCCGAAGAGATCGGTGCCTTTGCCGACAAGACGCTGGAGATCCAGCAGGGCGATGGTAAGGCCGTGGTGCAGCTGGATGGCGGCAATGCTTCTGTGGGTGGCAGTAAGACGCAGGTCTATGGCGCTACCACCATCAATGGCAAGACTGAGGTCAAGGACGAACTCAAGGCACCGAAGGCTACCATCGATAATATCGAGGCTAAGTCATCCTTCAAGTCTCCCAACATCAGTGACGGTATGTCCGTTCCCGGAGCAGCAGGTGGCGGTAGCCTGAGCGCGAAACTCAAGGCAGAAGATGCACCCAAAGAGTGATGTAATAGTAATAATGTAAAATTGTAAGTAATTTAAGATATGAGAAGAGCAGTTATAAAAGAATTTGAAAGGCTTGGCGAAGTACTGTCGAACTATAATGCCGTTTTTGCCTTTCGTTTGAAGAATCTCTGTGTCAAGGCTGAAGAGGTGTCTCTGTTGCCTGTGGAGGTCTTGGTTGAAGGCGAGCTCCAGAAACTGGAGAATTGTACCACCATTTCCAAGAAGGATGAGTATAGTTTCATGATATTCCCCATCTATGACGAGGATATGCCATCATTGGCACAGGGACTGATGCGTGTACATCCTGAGTTCAAACAGAAGATTGAATCCATGACGGTAGAAGGTGTTGACATTAATGGTCATTTGGAAGATACTGAGGTGCGTTACCTTCTGGTAACGATGCCTGATGTGGATGACGATCGCTATGACGTGCTGAAGGATGGCGTGAAGCTCTGCTATGAGGAGTGTAAGGCTCAGATGGATGCCGCAAACATGAAAGCTGATGCCAAATTCGCCACGCTGACCGTAGGTGATAGCGACGAAGATTTGGAGAGGCTGAAGGAAGGTCGCGAAAAACTCACTGAGCAGTGGAATGGCCAACGCGATAAAGTCTATGAGGACAAGCTTCAGGAAATCGAGGATGCTCACAACAAGTGGTTGTCCGAGAAGGCTGAGCGCGAACAGAAGCGTGAGGAAGAGAAGGCTGCCCGTGGTGAGAGCGTCGTTTCGCAGATGAAAATGACACCCAATGATGAGGAAATGACCAACTAAACGAAAAGGAATGATGAAAAAGAACTTAATGCTCTGTATGGTGTTTGCCGTTTTCTCTATGGCATTCACCAACTGTACAAAGTCAAAGGACGCCTATGAACCAGACCGCCCTGAACAAGATGCCCAGAAGCTGTACAGTACCAATTTTAAGGCGTATGTGGGCGGTAGCATTAACAGTAATGTGGATTGGGGCTTTGGGGCTACTGCTACCAGGGGACTTACCCGTGCCGGGAATGTGACAGGTGAGTGGGACAAATCTGGCTACGCCACATATTTCTATGCCGACTTCTTTGAAACGGTGCAGTCTTTCTTTCCTGAGGGGGCCGTCTGCACTTCTTCTGATTGGTTGAGTTATGAGTTTAACGAGAATGCCGAATATTGCAATCTCCAACTGGTCTATGCGAATACGTCGGTGAACGATGAGATCGGACTCTACTATTATGATCCTGCGACAGAGAAACCCTCCAAGGATAACAAGACGGTCACGCTGATCAGCAACCTACAGGATAATGACGGTGATCTGGACTATTATCTTCAGTTCAACAGGAGAGAGGAAGGTGGCATGTGGTTTGGAGTCTCTACCACTGATGGCTACAAACTCTGGAATGGTCAATCCCCTGCCAAGAGAATCCAGTGCAGAACGTTTACCCTCACGATGGACCGCAGCTACCGCTTTGGTTTCTATGTGAAGAACAAGGATACGGGGAAGACCTATTATTCCAATCATCTCCTGAATGATAACAAGGATGATTATAGTGGTGCCTTGATAGGTGTTCAGGATGTTGGGAATATTGTCCACAACTATGTCATTGGCCTTAGTGACGACGGGAAGCCAGGCTGTAACATCATGTTTGTCCTGCCTCAGAAGAGCGACGACGGTACCTATCCGACACCCGTCAAGCCAGAGCCCCAACCAGAATTGAAATGGTACCGTATCATTGCTGAGGATCTCAACGCCCATGATCTGGACAAGGACGGAGAGGTGGATGATACCGACTTCGACTTCAATGATATCGTGCTCGATGTGGCGCTCACTGATACTGGTGCCAAGTGCATCCTGCAAGCTGCCGGTGCCACGTTGAAGATCCGTATCGATGGCAACGACAACCTCGAGGTGCATAAGATGTTCGGGGTTGATCAGAAGGTGATGGTAAACACCCACGCCGAGAAGAAAGGTTTGGCCCACGCCGATAAGGATTCCGTTGAGTTCGAACTGGCAGGATCGTATAAGTCGATCGATGACATCAAGATCGAGGTCTTCCGACAAAACCGCTGGATGACGCTGCATGCACCCAAGGGTGATGCGGCCAGCAAGATTGCCGTGGGCATCGACTTCGAGTGGCCCGACGAACGACAAAGTCTGAAGGAGAAATATCCTGACTTCCCCAAATACGTAAGGGATGGTACTGATATTGACTCCTGGTGGAAGAAGTGGTGAAATAACAGATATACAAACCCGAGATGAAGAGATACGTTTATTTGATTGTAATGTCGGTGGTCATCATGTTTGGATTGATGGCTACCGTTCAGTATTTTATGTACAAGGAGGATGCCGAGCGGTGCCTGTTGGCCAAGGCTGAGCGCGATCTGGAAGAGAGTAAGCGCGTGGATGCTGTCCAGGCTGAGGTAGAAAGCGCCGTCAGGAACATGATGTCAACTGTCAGCTATAACCTCGACAACCCCGATCGTTATTATGTCATCTCTACCCAGATGGTGCACAACAACCCCCACATCGTCGGTGCTGGTATGGCCTTCAAACCCAACTACTACCTGTCGAAGGGCAAGGACGAACTCTACGCCCCCTATGCTTACGACGAGGCGCCTGAGGTGAAGATGAAGAAAAAGATGTCTGACAAGAAATACATCCGTACCCGTCTGCTGGGTTTCGACTACACCGAGCGCGAGTGGTACAAGAAGTCGATGGAGACTGGCAAGGGATTCTGGACGGAGCCTTATCTGGATCAGGGTGGCACACATATTATCATGTGTACCTATGTCGAGACGATCCGTGACGCTTCCGGACGCACCGTCGGTGTGTTCTTCGCCGATGTGCCGATGGAAGATGTGTCGTTGTTGTCGATGAACCTTAATGAGGATATTTCTGAGAACGGGTGGACCCTGTTGCTTATCCAGGCGCTGTTCCTCGTCATCTTCTGTTTCATCGTCTGGCTGGCTGTACGGGCTTCACAGCACTACAAGAGTCAGAAGGTGGATGTCGAGAAAGATACGCTGCTGGCTGAGGTCGAGCGGTTGAAGGAGGTGAATAAGAAACTGACGGAGCGTAACATGGAGTTGAACAAGATGCTAAACAAGAAACTCCTGTCGCCAAATTAAAAAAATAGACTTATGAGGAAACTAATGATTATGGCCGTTCTGTTGACGGCAGTTGTAAGTGCCTCGGCGCAGAGTAAACCAGAACCGTATTTCTCTTTCAGGGAACTGCCCAACATGCTGAAGTGGTGTCCCGCTCCTCCTGATACCGTTGGAGCGGCCTTCACCTACGACATTATGCAGTATATGTGGGGCAAACAGATGCGCCAGAACAAGGAGCGTGCCGACATTGCTATCCGCGATGCCGAGTATAGCCTTGAGTGTATCATGCGGGAGTTCAGTGAGCCCTTCGGCCTGAAGATCTCTGAGGAGGAAACGCCTGAGATTTACAAGCTGTTGCGCGATGCGAAGGCCACCTTCGAGGCTATCAGCGGCTTTCCCAAGTATTACTACAAGCGTAAGCGTCCGTTCATCCGTTTCGACGAGCCTACGCTGGCTCCTAAATACGAGCCGGATCTTCGTAGGAACTATTCCTATCCTTCTGGCCATACTATTTTCGGCTGGGGAACGGCTCTGTTGCTCACGGAGATCAACCCTGAGCGTGCCGACACCCTCTTGGCACGTGGTATGATGTATGGTGAGAGCCGTGTGATCGTGGGTGCTCACTGGCAGAGCGACGTCGATGCAGGCCGTCTGGCGGCTGCCGCTGCCTATACCCGTATGCACACCAACGAACGCTTCCTGGAGCAGATGCGTCTGGCCCGTCAGGAGTTCCGCATCAAGGCGGGTCTCGCCACCATCGTAGAGATGAAGGCTTATAAGAAGGCTAAGGAATTAAAGATAAAGATGACAAAGAAGACGAATATATGACTAAAACAATTTTGATGATGGCTATGGGGCTGATGATGGCCTCGGCCATGCAGGCACAGGAAGAGCCGAAGTTGGTGGCAAAGCCTTCGGGACGTATCCTTTTCGATGCGGCGTATGTCAATCCGCAGCATCAGGAGGATGAGTTGAAAAGTGGAGTTGGCATCCCCGACTTCCGTGTGGGTGTGGGCTTCACTTATGGCCAGTGGAAGGGCAAAGTCGATATGGGCTATGCCTACGGCAAGGTGAACATGAAGGATGTGTGGTTGGAGTACGACTTCGACAAGCAGAACTTCATCCGTGGTGGTTACTTCATCCATCAGTACGGTTTCCAAAGCAGCACCAGCAGCTCGTTCAAGGAGACGATGGAGGAGCCCCAGAGTAATGCGTGTTTCAACAACGACCGTATGATCGGACTGATGTACGAGCATAACGGAAAGAAATTCCTGGCTACGGCCAGTGTCGTTGTGGAGACTGACGCCATGAAACAGACGACGGATGTGACTGGTAATGAAGGCGTTGGAGCGATGACGCGTCTGCTCTATCGTCCCTATGCGGAGCGTGGCAAGATGTTTCAGGTAGGTATCAGTGGCGGCATCGAGGGTGCCCGCTACAGCAGCAAGGAGGAAATGAACCACAAGCAGTTTACCCTGAGCACCCGTTGGCCGATGCGCGTGGCGAAGGTGAACTCCCAGCAGGCTGTCGTCGATGGTGCGAAGGCGATGTACAAGTTCTCGCCTGAGGTGATGTATTCCTATGGCCGTTTTGCCGTCATCGGACAGTACTTCCTGAACTCCATCACTCGTGAAGACAACCTCAAGACGTTTACAGGCAGTGGTGCATACGTCACTCTGCGTGGTCTCATCAAAGGACGCAACTATGCCCCCAATATGGGGGATGGTGGTATTGCCACGCCTGACCCTGGCAACATGGAGCTCTGTCTGCAGTACAACTATACCTCACTGTCGGACGCCAGTGCTGGTGTCTATGGCGGCTATCTCAACGACTGGGCGCTCTGCTACAACTTCTACCCCAATAAGTATATGATCTGGCGCGTGCGTGCCTCCTATACTAAGGTAACAAACCGTAGCGGCTTTGCCGATAACGAGGCGACCATCCTCGAGACTCGTCTCCAAGTGAAATTCTAATCCATAACTAAAAATATCCGACTTATGAAAAAACTAATGATGATGGCCGTCATGATGATGGCAACCGTATGTGCCTCGGCACAAAAAGACACGACTCCCGTTGATGCGTATTTCACCACGGGCGAGATGCCCGACATGATCAAGTGGGCACCTGCTCCCCCTGACACCGTTGGCGCTGCCTTCGCCTTCGACATCATGCAGTATATGTGGGGCAAGGAAATGCGTAACGACAAGGAGCGTGCCGACATTGCCATCCGTGATGCCGAGTACGGTCTGGAGTGTATCATCCGCGAGTTCAGTGAGCCTTTCGGCCTGAAGATCTCCAAGGAGGAGACACCAGAGATCTATAAGGTATTGCGCGAAGGTACAGCTACCTGCGACAGTATCTGTACGATCCCCAAGCGCTACTACATGCGCAAGCGCCCCTTCATGCGTTTCCATGAGCAGACGCTGACGCCCGACGAGGAGCCGGCCCTGCGCAAGAATGGTTCTTATCCCTCTGGTCATACGCTGCTCGGCTGGAGTGCCGCCCTGCTGCTGACGGAGATTAATCCCGATCGTGCTGATACGATTCTGGCCCGTGGTCTGATGTATGGCGACAGCCGTCTGATCGTCGGAGCCCACTGGCAGAGCGATGTGAATGCCGCCCGCTTGGCTGCTGCCGCTGCATACGCCAAACTGCATACCAGCGAACGCTTCCTGGAGCAGATGCGCCTGGCCCGTCAGGAGTTCCGCGTTAAGATGGGACTGGCCACCATCATTGAGATGAAGGCCTTCAAGAAGGAACAGAAGAAGCGCGCTAAACTCGCGTCTGCAAAATAAATCGCGATTTGTTTTGCATTTCGCCCGTTTCTTCGTACCTTTGCAGCATGAAACAGGCGATGATCTTCGCAGCGGGACTGGGTACCCGTCTGAAACCCCTGACCGACACGATGCCCAAGGCGTTAGTGAGGGTGGGGGGACAACCTCTGCTCTGGCATGTGATACAGAAGCTGATGGCTGCCGGTTACGAGCGGATTGTCGTCAACGTGCATCACTTTGCCCTGCAGATCATCGACTACCTTCGTGAGAATGACAACTTTGGGCTGGACATCCGTATCAGTGATGAGACCAGTGGATTATTGGAGACAGGGGGCGGTATCCGGAAGGCGCTGCCCCTTTTCGATCTGGATAGTCCGATCTTGATCCATAATGTCGATATCCTCAGTAATCTGGATATAGATCTGCCATCAGCTGGTGGCAGATCTGATGCTGTATTAGTGGTGAGTCAACGGAAGACGAAGCGTTATCTCCAGTTTGATGACTCCATGCGTCTTGTGGGATGGAAGAACATTGAGACGGGTGAGGTCAAGGGGCGCGAGGGACGCTCGCTCGCTTTCAGTGGCATCCATATCATCCATCCGCCGTTGTTCCCCTTGCTGAAGGAGATGCCAGAACGTTTCCCTATCATGGACTTCTATCTGAAGGTCTGCGGTGATCATTTCATACAGGGATATGAGGCACGTGATCTCCGTCTGCTCGATGTGGGCAAACTCGATACGCTGGAACAAGCGGAGAGGTTCTTGGTTGAAGATTGAACATTAAACGATATATAGAATATGCAACAGAAGATTATTATTTTGGATTTCGGTTCACAGACGACGCAACTCATCGGTCGTCGTGTTCGTGAACTGGACACCTTCTGCGAGATTTTACCTTACAACAAGTTCCCGAAGGACGACCCCTCGGTGATCGGTGTGGTCCTGAGCGGTTCACCGTACTCGGTTCACGACCCGGAGGCTTTCAAGGTCGATCTGAACCAATTTGTCGGTAAGGTACCCGTCTTGGGCATCTGCTACGGCGCGCAGTTTATCTCGCATACCCTTGGCGGTAAGGTGGAGAAGGCTGACAGTCGTGAATACGGGCGTGCGAATCTCCAGATGGTAGATACCTCGAACCCGCTCTTCAAATATTTCGAGCAACAGTCACAGGTATGGATGAGCCATGGTGACACGATCACTGCCATCCCGGGGGACTTTAAGGTGATCGGTTCGACGGCGGATGTCGTCAATGCTGCCTTTGCTTCGACAAAACAACCCATCTGGGCCGTGCAGTTCCATCCTGAGGTATTTCATACGCTACAAGGTAAACAACTGTTAAAGAATTTCGTTGTTGATATCTGTGGATCTAAGCAGGCGTGGAGTGCCGCTTCGTTCGTGGATTCAACAGTGGCGGAGTTGAAGGAACAGTTGGGCAATGATCGTGTGATCCTTGGTCTGAGTGGTGGTGTGGATTCTTCTGTATCTGCTGTTTTACTGAATCGTGCCATCGGACATAACCTCACTTGTATCTTTGTTGATCATGGTATGTTGCGTAAGAATGAATTCGCTCAGGTGATGGAGGATTACAAGGTGCTTGGTCTGAATGTGATCGGTGTTGATGCGTCAAAAAAATTCTTTAGTGACCTGGCAGGTGTGAGCGACCCGGAAGAGAAGCGTAAGATCATTGGCCGTGACTTCGTGGAGGTGTTCAATGCCGAGGCGAAGAAGATCACCGATGCGAAGTGGCTGGCACAGGGTACGATCTACCCGGATCGTATCGAGTCGCTGAACATCACGGGAAAGGTTATCAAGAGTCATCATAACGTCGGTGGACTGCCGAAGGAGATGCACCTGCAACTCTGTGAGCCGCTGAAGTGGCTGTTCAAGGATGAGGTGCGCCGTGTGGGGCATCAGCTTGGCATGCCTGAGCACCTGATCACCCGTCATCCCTTCCCGGGGCCGGGTCTCGCCGTCCGTATCCTTGGTGATATCACCCCGGAGAAGGTCCGTATCCTTCAGGATGCCGACGATATCTATATCCGTGCACTTCGTGAGAGCAGACTGTACGATCAGGTATGGCAGGCAGGCGCTATTCTTCTCTCTACCGTCCGCAGCGTCGGTGTGATGGGGGATGAACGTACTTACGAACATCCGGTGGCACTTCGTGCGGTTACTTCGACTGATGCGATGACCGCCGACTGGGCTCATCTGCCCTATGATTTCCTGGCCAGAGTATCGAACGAGATTATCAACAAGGTGCGGGGTGTGAACCGTGTCTGTTACGATATCTCCTCGAAGCCGCCTGCAACGATTGAGTGGGAATAGTATTTTAACGATATTAATGAGACCAATGAAGAGTAGATTATTGTCTGCAATGTTGCTGATGAGCGGATTCAGGACAAGGGGAAAGACACTTATTCACCATTGGACTTGAAGGCCACGTACACGCTCGCCACGACCGACTATTGCTATAACCGGGG
The DNA here is from genome assembly GCA_017965475.1 of Prevotella sp. Taxonomy (GTDB): domain Bacteria; phylum Bacteroidota; class Bacteroidia; order Bacteroidales; family Bacteroidaceae; genus Prevotella. The sequence goes on along the minus strand of JAGCPV010000044.1, from coordinate 27,415 downwards.
TGGTATGTACAGTATGCTGGCCAATTGCGAGCTGGTAAGTATTGAGGCGAAATTCAGCCGGGATATGTTGTCCAGCTATCTATGGTCCACCCTCAAGGGCGTTGTCCCTGACAGATACAAGGATGTTGAAGGCCGCATCACGATTGTCGACGATTAAAGAAATATGGTCTTTTTACCTCGTAAATATGTGCGAAATTGGTCAATATGGCTAACTTTACGTTAAATAATGTAAAATTCTTGCAATGCCACCATTTATTATGGTGGTGTTTTTTTTATTTTTTCGTACATTTGCACCTAATATGACTAATAAAACTTAGGTAAATATGAACGCTAAACTAAAATCAATTGCCAATTCCTTTGCAGAGGAGTATTGTAGTGATGCTATTTATCCGGCGCATTTGTTCAAAGCCGTACTGCACAAGGAAATCGGACTCGTCCACTTCATTGAGAGTGAACTGGACAAAGACTATTTCTATCTTCAGGATTGGGCTGACGTACAGATGCAACTTGCACCGCGTGCCGTTCGTCCGATGCGTGACCTCGAGTACAGTGCCGAGGCACAGGCCGTTCTTGAAGAGGCTGAGAACTATCAGGTGAAGTTCAACCTTGAGGAGTGCACGGATGTTTGTGTGCTCGCTTCGTTGGTGACACCAGGTGTTGGATTTTCTTTCGATCAGTTGAAGACGCTGCCGTTGACTCCGTCGGACATCAGTGCGAAGATGGGCGGTGGTGCCAATGTGGAAGCCCCCTATATGGAGGGTGCTGAGCTGACCAAGCATATCGGTGGCGGTGCCGGCGGTGGTAAGGGAAGTCTTGCCAAGTACTGCGTGGATAAGACCGCCATTGCCCGTGCGGGTAACCTTGATAACGTGATCGGTTTCGAGAAAGAGATTTCCGTGATCTACGAGATTCTTGGTCGTAAGACGAAAGCCAACCTGCTGATTACGGGTGAGGCCGGCGTCGGTAAGACCTCCTTGGTGAACGGCTTCGTCCGTGAACTGGCTGCCGATCATGTGCCGGGCTTCCTGAGTGGTGCCGTGGCCTACGAGCTCGATACCGCTGCCCTGGGTGGTGACGCCCAGTACAAGGGTGAGGTGGAGGACCGCTTCAAGAACGTCATCACGGAGGTGGAAAACCTGCCGAATGCTGTGCTGATCATCGAGGCTATTGACAAGCTCTTCGATAAGAACGGTTCACTGTTCGGTGCCTCTTCCATTCTGAAGAATGAGTTGAGCAAGGGCCGTCTGCAGTTACTCGCCACGTCGAGTATCGACGGTTATACAAAGAATATCGAGACCGATAAGGAGATGACCTCCAAGTTGGAGAAGATTACGGTGGAAGAGCCGACGGCCGACCTGACGCTGCGCATCTTGAAGGGCGCGCTGCCTGCCTATGAGGAATATCACGGCTTGAAGGTTGATGAGACGGTGATGAGTGATGCCATCCGTCTGGCCAAGCGTTATCTGACGGAGAAGTCACTGCCAGACTCTGCCTTTGACCTGATTGACCGTACGATGGCTCAGGTGAAGACGATGAATGACCTGACGGGTAACATCATCGATGGTCTGCGTGAGAAGTTGGAGGCCATCAAGGTTTCTGCCGAGGGCAAAGACAAGGCTGACGAAGGTCTGATGAAGGAACTCGACTGGTTGAACTACGAATTATTCAATAAAGTAAGTTGCATCCTGCTGGCTGGTGTGGATTCTGATACCGACTTCAGTAAGATCGCTACCATTCAGGAGCGTACTGACTTCCTCGGTGGTATCCTCGACAAACTGACGGAACTGAGTGCTGAGCAGCGCACGGAACTGAAGAGCGATGACCTGAGCGCCGTCGTGGCTAAGCAGACAGGTATTCCTTTGGGTAAGGTGCAGACGAAGGAGCGTGACCGTCTGATGGGTGCTGAGGATACGCTGAAGAAGCGTGTCGTAGGTCAGGATCATGCGGTGAAGAAGGTGCTCGACGCTGTCTATGAGGCCCGTTCTGGTCTGAGCAAGAAGGGACAGCCGATGGGTTCGTTCTTCTTCCTTGGTCCGACCGGTACTGGTAAGACAGAGCTGGCCAAGGCACTGGCAACCTTCCTCTTCGGTGACGAGAGTGCGCTCATCCGCTTCGATATGTCGGAGTTCAAGGAGGAACACTCGGTGGCCCTGCTCTATGGTGCGCCTCCGGGATACGTCGGTTATGAGGAGGGTGGTCTGCTGGTGAACAAGATCCGCCAGAACCCGTATGCCGTGGTGCTGTTCGATGAGATCGAGAAGGCCCATAAGTCAGTGTTCGACCTGTTCCTGCAGATCCTTGACGAGGGTAAACTGCATGACCGTCTCGGTCGTGTGGGTGACTTCTCGAACGCCCTCATCCTGTTCACCTCCAATATCGGTGCACAGACGATCGTGGATAAGTTCAATGCCGGTATCATTCCAGAGAACAATGAACTGATGGATATTATGCAGGGCTACTTCCGTCCTGAGTTCCTGGCCCGTCTGACGGAGATCGTGCCGTTCTCACCGATCACCGATAAGACCGTGACGAAGATCTTCGATATCCATCTGAAGGGTCTGCTGAAGCTGTTGGAGGAGCAGAACATCGAGCTGACACTGACGCCCGAGGCCCGCGAGAAGATCGCTCTGCGCGGCTATAACCAGCAGTATGGTGCGCGTCCCGTCCTCGGTATCATCCGTAAGGAACTGCGCCACCCGATCTCGAAGATGATGATTGCTGGCAGGGTGAAGACCGGCGACAAGATTCTCGTGGAGGCTGACAAGGACGGTCAGGCTGTGTTTGTCGTCAACGGCGAGAAGCTGGTGAAGCCCCAGGAGTCCAAGGGCGAAGAGCCCAAGGAGAAGGAGCCGAAGGCAAAAGAGAAAAAAGAAAAGAAATGATAATTAACTTTATGTATAACATTTAAAACCATTACAACTATGGCAATGAAAGAGAATTTTATCTCGATGGCTCCCGATGAGGAGAGCAATGCGAAAGTCAGTTTGATCGACCAGAACAAGACTCTGATGATCGATCAGTACACCTCTGATGTGGAAGCTGGTAATCCTGAGTTTGTGGAGGATATCCACAACATTGATGATGCCTTTGAGCACTTCAAGCCGAAGGTAGAGGTGAGCTTTACTGATGAAGAAGGCGGTTCCGTGAATGAGACACTGCACTTCGGTGAGTTGCGTGACTTTGAGGCACAGGGTGGTAAGGGCCGTCTGGTCCAGAACAGTCCGTTCCTTTCTGGCGTGAAAGAGAAGATCGACACCAACCAGACGATCCGCAAGAGTATTGAGCAGAACCGTAAACTCCGTGACATTCTGAAAGAAGCAGGTAGCCGCGACGAGTTGAAGGAGATGCTCCAGTCTATGCTTGATGAACTTGAGACTGCTGGATAAGTAGCATATAGTAGCCATGGCAAAGAAGATTGAAGAGTTAGAAGCCGAGGTCGCCCGCTTGTCGGAGGAGAATAACCGTCTGCAGGAGGAAAACGAGCGTTTGGATTTGGAAAACGTTCGTCTGCTGGGACGTAACCTTCTGATGAGTGAGCAGTTGACCGCCTGGTATGAGCTGAAGCAGCGTGTCAATTGGCTGAAAGCAGAGATGGAACGTGGCCGCAGGATGAAGATGCAGGCTGATCTCGTCGATGATGCTGAGTTGCTGGCGATGCTGGAGAACCAGCTGGAGCACGAGCCCCAATTGGTGACAGCGGAATTCGGTACTCCCGAACTGGCTGAGCTGATGGGTGTCTCCCAGGCTCGTCTGATCCGTCTCTTCCGTAACTCTACGATCTTCAAGTCGCCGGACGATTATCTCGAGAACCTCCGGCTGATGCGTGCCTTGCAGTTACTCAGGGACCACCCGGAGTATGGCATTGCAGCCATCAGTGCCGAAGCTGGTTATAACTCCGTCCGTACGTTACAGCGCCGGATGAGTGAGGTCATCGGAATGACACCTGTGGAGTTCCGTATGATGACAGAGAAAGATTAAATAATAAAAGTAAAAAGTAAATTAATAAAAAAGTAATAGAATTATGGCAGATGTAGAAATGCAGAAAGCCCAGGCCGCCGGTCAGGCTGGTGCCGAGCTTCAGGAGAAAGAAGGTAAAAAAGACGTCTCCAAACTTTTGTCCGCCTTTGGAGGATTTAACGCTATCCGTGGCTTCATGCCCGATGCAGATAATATGAACCCGGCCCGTAAGGCTGCCAAGCAGGTGTTCCTGACCGACAAGCGCTTTAAGGATAAGCGCGAGGGTCTGAAGCGCGATATCAAGCGCTGGCTCGAACTGCTGTCGGATACTGGTATCGAGAGCGCAACAGGTTTCGCTGATGCCTGCAAGCAGGATGAGGAGAAATATACGAACGTGCTGAAGCAGGGTATCACCGATGCTCTCTATGCTACCCAGAACCTGGAGCGCAGCTATCGTGAGCTCGACTCGTTCTTCAAGACCTGCGGTACCGACAAGGTGAAGAACCTGCGTATTATCAACGTACTGAAGGAAGATATCGCCGATGCCGACTCTGGCTTCGCTGGTGAGGTGGAGAACATCCTGCGCAACGGTTTCGACCGTCTGAGCCTGAAAGATGCTTACAGCCTTGTCTGTGTACCGGGTGCTGTGTTTACCGACAAGATAGATCTGCTCCAGTGGGCTAAGATGGCCTTTAAGTATAAGGTGATGCTCATCACCGACCATGCCGACGAGTACTCGTTCGATGACCTGCAGGCTAATACCGAGGGCTATCGCGACAGCGACCAGTGCCTGATGAATGTGGTGATGACCGCTAACTGGATCGTCGGTCGTGAGGCAGAGAAGATGTCTTCCGACGAGGAGGATGCCAAGGCCTTCTATATCGCTCCGGCTGCTGCCCTCTGCGGTAAGCTGTACGACGAGACCGCTAATATGGCACAGGGTGCCGGTGGTAAGAAGTACGGTACGCTCGACGGTGTGAAGGGTGTGAAGAGCGACCTGTTGAAGTCTGAGATCGCTGCCCTGATGGACAACCAGGTGATCCCGATGGTCTATAGCGAGGGTCGTGTGATGGCTTTCAACAACACCACGCTCTACAACGGTGACCTTGATGCCATGAAGGAGTATCCGATCGTTCGTGTGTTCGACTGGGTGAAGAAAGTGCTGATGAACTTTGTTCATGAGGTGGCCCTCGAGAACTGGGATCCGTACAACAGCCCGAAGAACCTGAAGTCGAAGATCCAGGAGTTCCTCAATATGTATAAGGGTTATGGCAACCTGTTCCAGAACTACGAGATCGGTGAGCCCCGTCAGGATCCTGTTACCAAGCAGATTACCTGCGATGTGACGCTGACGCCGTTCTATGCTGCCAAGAACTTCGTGATCAAGGTGGCTGCCGATAAGAAGGATAAGGAGGCTGCTCTGGCAAGTGCATAATAAATACCAATAGGTAAAAGTAAAACAATATTATTAACATCTAAACATTAAACAGTTATGGCAAAGACACCAGTAACAATGAAGATTGACGGTTACAAGGATCGTGAAGTACTGATGGTAACCTATGAGTTTGATCAGGCAACTGATGTGGAAGGACAGATGGCCGGTATTCCCCGCGGCGGTAAGATCACTGTCCGTGTGAAGGCCCTCAATGACGGAACCCCCGACCTGCTGGCCTGGATGGTGGAGCGCAACCTGGGTAAGGATGGCTCGATCGAGTTCTTGGAGACCAAGACGGGCAAGGCCATGAAGACCATCGAGTTCAAGACCGGCTACTGCGTGAACTTCGAGGAGAAGTGGGAAGACAAGCTCGGACATTTTGAGGAGATTGTCATCACCTGCAAGGAGTTCGCTATCGGCTCAGTGAAGTACGAGAACGAGTGGGCATAAATGAGTTAAGAATTAAGAGTTAAGAATTAAAAAGTAAGAAAGGAAACAAGATATGGCAGAGAATGTAACACCGGTAACCCTTGAGGTTAAGGATTTCGAGGCCCGCGAGGTCATGATGGTTGACTACAAGTTTGACCAGGCAACTGATCGTGAAGGACAGATTGCTGGTATTCCCCGTGGCGGTAAGGTAACTATCCGCGTAAAGGCGATGAACGACGGTAACAGCCAGATGCTGCAGTGGATGCTGGCTCCCAATGATCCCCGCGATTTCACCTGCAAGTTCTACAACACGGTTGATGGCTCCACGATGAAGGAGCTGAAAGGCACAGGCTGCTACTGCATCAACTACAAGGAGAAGTGGGAAGACGGTGAGGAGCACTTCGAGGAGATGGAGATCGTATGCCAGAAGCTCGAGAACGGTGCCGTCAGCTACGAGAACCCCTGGAAGTAATTCCATGTATGTGACACTTGACTCAGCCCTTCGTGGGCTGGGCCAAGTGATACTTATGTTTTTAAATTAATTAAGGTACGGAACTATGGCATTAATGGCGCGCCTGCAATTCGGCGACAATAGCGCAGGTCTCTATTCGAAAGAGTATTTGGTGATGGATTGTCACTTGCATTTCACACGGCATCACAACCACTTCCGACCCGACACCGATGCCAGGTGCGAGAAGGTGGAAGTGGTCGTGGTTGCCCCGGGACGGGAAGACCTGAACCTGTATGAGTGGTATATCCAGAATGGCTCCCAGAGTGGCAGGCTCATCTTCGATCTCCAGTCGATCACGGGAAATGACACGGAGATGAAATTCCTGGAATTCGAGGATGCCTATTGCTATTCCTTTGCGGAAGAGTATCGGATTGATGCCCAGAAGAGACGCTGTATCAAACTCTCGTTCGTTGCTGACAAAATAAAGATTAATGATACGGAATATTATAATCTTTATTCCGACAACCGATAAACAAGAAAACCATGCCAAATTATTCTGATTATCTTAAAGCCGTCCTCTATCCAGACAGTATTCTGGAGAATGGCAGAAATGTAGAGAAGAGAGCTTGTCATACGATCCAGCACTTCGCCTATAAGTGTCAGCGCAATCGTAACGATGCCGGATTCCCTTACGGTGAGACCACACCCACGGAGATGCAGTTTACCATTCGTCTGGGGAACCCGGATGACGGTAAAGTGTTCTACCAGCGCTTGCAGAGCAACGAGCTTTTCGATCATACGTTTATCTTCAATATCACCTTCAATCAGTCAGACCGTATGGACTCTTACGAGGATGCCATGGTCGTGAAGGGCTATGTGGTGGATGTGAAGGAGGACTACGACGCGGTGGTGCTGGAAGACGGCACGATGAACCAGGTTCGCATTGAGGTGACCCTGCTGATCAGTTCCATCACCTACATGGGCAAGGATGATAACTCAAAGATATTGGAGATTACCCGCAACTAAATAAACAACAACAATTATGGCAGAAGTTAAACTATTCATCTATAAGGGAAGCAAAAGCGGTGACGGTATTACCTTTTCGCAGGAAAAGACCCTTTCCTTCGACAAAGATGTGCTTCTTCCACCGAAGATAAATGAAGATGCCACGACAGGTGTCAAAACCATCACGTCAACAACCATTAAAAACACCTACAAGTTTACTGTTACTCTGACTAAGCTGAATTATCATAAGTTTGTCTATAAGCCTTGTATAATCCAGGCAGACCTTCAGATCGGTACGATTCAGTTGAGTACGACGAAGACAGAAACGGTCAAGACAATAGACAAGGATGGTAAGGAACTGACCTCTTCTGATAATCAATTATCGAAAAGTGATTTTGTTGATACTAGTTACAAAGACTTGACTAAGCTCATGACAGGATCAAAGGTCATTCTTCAGATCAATGATTCCACTGTGGCCGAGAACTATCTGGTGTTCAAGGTGCGTACCATCTATAAGACTGTCAGCAACAAAACTTCCAAGTTTATTGAACTGACCATCCACAGTGCAGACAAACTGATGGATCTAGACAAGTACAGTCGTGCCTATACCGCCAAGAGACTCTATACAGATATATTGGCAGAGGAATCGAAAAACTTCAGCCTGAGGGACAGCCTGAAGAAAGAGGACTGCACCTTGATGAGTTCGCTGATTGCCAATCACATGCAGTTGATGAAGTATAAAGGAACCAGGACCGAGGATAGTAAGACGTATGAGTGGTCAGGGCGTGATGAATTGCGTATTCCCTATATCGTGCAGTATAACGAGAGCTTCTATCATTTTATGGTCCGTAACGCCAACCGCTTCGGTGAGTTCCTCTATTTTGAGGATGGTAAGCTGAACCTGGGTATGCAGCCTTCGGAAGCTCGATATTATAAGACGGTTGGCAGTGATCAAGTTGTTATTGACTGGGCTGTAGAGCCCAATGCCGTCCAGAGCCGCTACTACGACAGTGTGCTCTCTGAGAGTATTGCTGTGGAGGATCGCGCCTATAACTTCACGGAACACGAAAAGTCGAATTCTGAAACTTATGCACCGAAAACTGACAGCCGTTATAATTTCGATCCTGTTTCTGTTGATGAATGGACGAAACAAGATTTGAAGCATAACGAGTATCTCCCCATTGGTGAAGTCTTAGGGGAAGAATTGAAAGCTTCTATTCCTGAGTTGTTATTTAAGGCAATGAATTCTACTTCGGTGAGTGAGGCCCTTGTAGGTCTTGTCATGGAAGTGGCTTCAAAGATTTATGAAGTCACCAATTCTGCAGCTGACTATAACCATGTCCTTGACGACAGTAATTATAAGGATAAGGATGATAATTCATTGGTTTTCGACGACCAGAAGTCGTCGGATGGCCATTTTAATGAGTTTGCCACATACGATGGAAGTACCAACCTGCTGAACAATCTCTCCACACTGTTTGATGCGAGTGATGTCAATAACTTTACAGACGTGTTCTATCCCCTGATCCGGAGAAAGGAAAAGGAAGTAGGAGAGCAGGCAGTTTGGCTTGACTTCGGTTCCAACTATTTCCCCATCAAGTTGGGCGATAAGTTGAATGTGGATGAGACGAACTATGTGGTCATCCTCGTGGAGGGCTCCTATGAAATGGTAGAAAAAACCACAGAAGACGGGAAGAAGGAGTCTGTGATAGAGGATCATCTGTTGGTGTCTGCTCTTCCTGTGATGGAGCTTTCGGAGACCTTGACAGCTGGGGCACTTGTTCCAACCGATGAGGAGGGATGGACGAACTCTATCCCCATTCCGCCGGCACTGCCTAGTGTCATCATCCGCGATGCTCGTCCTCAGACGGCCTTTGTTGCCGAGACGTTGGACCCGCAGAATATGGGCCGTATCCGGGTTCGCTATCCCTGGCAGGACAGTGACGGCGATGCTTCGCCGTGGATTCGTGTCACGTTGCCCTTAGCTACTGACGGTGGTGCCGTGAACTTCACGCCGAACGAGGGTGACGAGGTGATGGTGGGCTATGAGCATGGTAATATTGACCGTCCATACGCGATGGGATACCTGACGGCCCCCTTTGTGAATGAACGTTGGAAGAATGCCTTGCCCCTCGACCAGTATGGAGGCGTGCATGGTATCAAGGTCAAGACCGGCCATCATCTGCTGTTCTCCGACGGTGCCAATGCGGCAACCCTGCTCGCCAGTACGATGGGTCCTCTGGCTTGCTTGAAGTCGCTTTGGCCTATGGGATGGTGGGGCGCCTGGCCATTGGGTGATGAGACGTCTTCGGATCTGGGAGGTGGATTCGAACTTTCTGACCGTTATGGCTTCTATAAGATATCAGGTTCTACCGACGACCGTTCCATTACGATCGAGTCACCTGCCGGTACTGTGGAAGTGAATGCCTTCCAGGGTATTACCATCTCTGCTCCAAATGGTGACGTTAATATTACTGGCAAGAACGTGAATATCTCGGCCAACAATACGCTTAACATTACATCAGGCAATACGTTTAAGGACCGGTTCTATTATCAGAAAGAATGGGAGGATTCGCAGTTCAAGACTCTGGCAGGCTCGTTCCTGTCAGGTGTTAAGGAATCGCTTCTCTCCGAGACAAAGGAAAAGTTCATGGATATGTCTTTCCTGCGCTGTGTCGTGGAATGGTTCTTACGCCCTGTTGACGGTACGCTTCAGATTAAGTCATATACATTTGTACGTATTGAGGCGGGTGAAGGTTCAACCGAGATGCCAAGGGCGAGCCTGAAGAGGGATAAGGCATATGAAAAGGCAGATGATAGGTTGTCAGACTTCCGTAAGTATTATCTGACGGCAAGTCTGATGAAAACGAATATCTATGCCCTTGTGGATGATATCCATAAAAAGTGGGACAAGCTTTGTGAAGCCACAGAGGCGTTTAATGCCATATCAGGTGAAAAGGGAATTAATAAGAGTGAGTCTGCGAAGACATACAATGATATTATCACCTATGCTGTAGGTACTACTGGTGCTACTGCTTATCTGAACAATGATACATCATTCTCATGGGATAATAATGTGCCGGCAGGTAATGATCTGAAACATGATTCGGCTGGATATAACGAACAGCCACCTAACCCCCAAGATCAAAAATATACTAATAAGGCTATACTATTGAAGAAAGATCAAAAGGCATACGAAAAATCCGTAGCAAATTACTTTAATCAGAGAAGTAAAAAGAATGCTGACAGGAAGAAAAAGCGGGAACAGATTGTTGCGGTCTCAAATAATCTGCGAAGTGCTGCGTATGAACTCGCACAGGCGGCCAAGAAATGGACAAATATGGAAGATAATGATGTTATCCTGAATGACAATCCTGCTGATAATGTTGATAGGAATACTATCAAAGCAAAGATCAGTGAAGCTACATTCTTAACCACTTATGGAATCCCGCCAGTGGCTGACATGAAAAATGGCAATTATAAAAGCGATAAGACTGTGATCAAGAAGTATGAGAAATCATCTTGGAATACACAGAAGAAGTTGCTGGCCAGATACATAGTCTATAAGTATATTAATGGCATAGATGACCTTACCAAGAATGCTACTGTTAATTTCGGTATGGCTCAGTCAACTGCAGACAATGATAACTGGAAGAAGTTTGCCTGCAACGTGGAAGGTAATCAATTGACTGGCTTTATGAAAAACGCTTTGGATAAGGCAAAGAAGATCATGATGCATGATTATAACCCATTTAGCGGTATCTATAAGGGCGTATGGGAAAACGTCACAAAATGGAATGGTGACAATTTCAAGGGTAAGATCTTGTTGTCGGAGAAAGAGGATGAGACTGCATTCTTCGATGAAAATCATGCCATGAAGACCTATAAGAACAGAGAATTCTATGGAGAGAATATTACGGCTCTTCGGGAACTATTAAAAAAGATGTAAGATATGGATACAGTATTTGCCGATTGGAAAACTGTACTTGAGGATCTGCGTGACAGTGTGGAGAAGGACCTCGAGGAGATCAGAAAGCAGAAAGCGGAGATCCAGCAGATCAAGCATGATATCTTCAACCGTATGGCTGAAGGGCAGTATATCCGTGATGACCATCGTATTGTTCTTTCGGCACCGGAAATAATCATTGGCAATGTTGATAGTTCTGGTATGCTGTGGTCGGAGGATGGCTCTACGATCACCATCCGTGGCAATGGGGTCAATTTGGAGGGTTCTGGAACTACAGGTCATGTGACGAGTCGTGCTACGAATATCTCCCAGATTGCCGTTGATCCGGGTATCGACGGTCTAGAGGATGTCGTGCGCCCAGGTTCTTCCATTGTCAGTCAGGCCCGGAATATCGTGCTTCAGAGCAACGATGCCGACGGTTGCTTCTCCCAGCAGCCTACCGATCTCGTAGGAAATGGCGTCACAATCCATGCCGATGGGCAGATTGCTCTTGATGCCTCGAGATCAGTCGGACTGAGAGGCACTGCCATCGAGAATATGCTCAGTGTATTGAAAGACCAGAAGTCAACGCTGAAGAGCGATGCTTCTGACCGTCTGAAAGAATTTAACTCGATTACCGATGATATCAAGGATATTCTAGGAGACATGGATGATCTATCAGGAGATAGCATCGACATCAGGAGCAATGCCGGCGAATTGCTTGACCTCCAGAAAGATTATGGGGAGATGCTACCTTCGTTAGTATCTGCTATTGATGATTGCGTCAAAACCTACTCTGCCCTTGCAGAGGTGAATCGAAAGATTGCCTGCTTGGAAGCTGAGCAAGAAACGCTGAATAGCGAGAAGGATAGCTTTACGGAGAATTCTACGGGAGCCTCGTTGAGTATCACCGCAGAGCAGATTTCCATGGCCTCCGTGGACGGTGATGGTAACGTACGTACCAATCCCGAGGCCTCCATCAATTTACAGACTGGAAGTCTGACCATTGAAACGCTGCAGGAGGATGGTTCGCTGATAGAAAATAGTCATGTGAGCGTCCATACTGGCGACGTGGAGATCTCGACTGTGAACGCAGCACTCACGGAACCAGGCAAGACTGACGGTGACTACACCACGGGTGGCAGTTTCCGTGTTAGTGCCAAGGATATGTCGTTTGTGGCTGTTGATTATAAGTTGTCTGACGGTGATTATACGGAGTCCGCCATGACCGCTGACAGTAGTTTCTACGTCCGGGCGCAGGATATGAATCTGCATGCTATAGATCCCGAAGGCAACAGTACGGGAGGTTTCCATGTGGTAGCCGACAAAATGGAGATGACCGCAGCCGATAAGGATGGTAACCAGACGGGTTCTATTGATATGAAGGCGTTGGATGTGTTCGTGTCGTCGAAGGACAAGGACGGCACGTCAACTGGTGCCCTGACGATGACAGCCAAGGATATGAGTCTGTTGTCAGTTGACAAGGATGGCAAAGCTCTGGGTCAGGTGGTGATCAATGGTAAGGACGTGCATGTAAAGTCGATGGACCTCGATGACAAGGGCAAGGACAAGAACCTCGCCGCTGGCAGCAACATGGTCATTGCCGCCGAGAATATGTTTATCGGCCGTACGAAGAGCGACCGTCAGAGTAAAACGCTGCTCGTGTCCTCCGAGAAGACTGGTATTTATGGCAAGACGACTGCCGAGATGCAGCAAGGCGATGCAAAGGCCGTGCTTCAGCTCGACGGTGGCAACGTGGCTCTTGGTGGATCGAAAGCCGACTTTTTTGGCGACAATACTGTGAACGGTAAGACTACCTTCAAGGGTGATGTTACGGCTCCGAAGTTGACTGCAGACAACTTGGAAGCCAAGACCTCATTCAAGAGTAAGAATATCAGCGACGGTATCGCCGTGCCAGGTGCTCCCTCATCGGCTAAGATTAGTGCGAAACTGAAGGAAGATGACGCACCGGAATCTCAGGAGATTAAAATGGGTAATGAAGAAGAAGGAGAAGAGTAATGATGAAACTAGCAATTGAATCACAGATCCATGAGATGGAGGGGAAACTGAGCGGATATGTCACCCTTCTGGTCTATAGGTATGCAAACCTCTGTGTGAAAGCTCAACCGCTGTCGCTTCTGTCCGCTATTATTGAAGATGAGGAGCAAGGTGAGCTGAAACTCGAGGAAACGGCCGGCGTGTTGGTGCCTGACGAGTATCATCTGAAGCTGGTGCCCTACAATCCTCGCTTTAACTTCCCGCTCTGCAAGGCCATCATGAAGGAGCATCCTGAGTTCAAGCAGGAACTCGTGAAACCTGAGAATACTCAGAATGAAGATGATCGTTATCTGATCCTGACGATGCCAGAAGTGAATAAAGATCGTCATGATGCGTTGACCGATGCTGTCGGTGTGCTTTATGATGGCTGTAAGGCGCAGATCGACAAGACCGTCGCCTCCTATCGGATGAAGTTGGAATCGGAAATTGTAGCCCTCCCAACCGACGACGAGCGTGAAGAGGTCCAGAATGCACTTGATAGTTCTGCTAAGAGCCATCAGAGTATCATCGATACTGTAAAGGCCGACAAACTGAAGGAGATTGACGAGGCCTATCAGCGCTATTTGGATGGCCTGTCGGCCAAGAAGACTGAGGCAGACGAGGAGGCCGCTGCTCGTGGAGAGACTGCTGGTCAAGAATATAGAATGGATAATCGTGAATAGTATATATAATAATTAATAAGGTATATGGGTAATTTTGTAACGATGGGAGCAATGCTCCAATGTAATCAGGGTATGGCACCCTGTTCGTTGATTGTGACCGTGCCGCTGCGCCCGAAATGCATGAATATGCTGATGGCTACAACGATGGACTTCACACCAGCTAACATACCGACCTTCGGCATGTGTCGTTCAATGGCTAATCCGACGGTCTCCGCAGCGACTTCAGCTGCCATGGGTGTACTGACACCGATGCCGTGTGTACCAGTGATCACAGCTCCCTGGTCGCCAGGTAGTTCTCAAGTAAAGGTGATGAATATGCCGGCATTGACAGACAATAGTAAATGTATGTGCGCTTATGCCGGGCAGATATCCATTACCAGTCCTGGCAACACGATGGTATCGGGTAAATGAGAACTCTGCTAACGGCAGTCTTGGTGATGCTGTTCGTGTCGTTTGCGTACGCACAGAAGATCAGCATCGAACAGTTTAAACGGGTCAAAAAAGACCTGTTGAATCAGACGCCGTTGTCAAAAGATAAGAAACAGGCCACTTTGGACCTGTTGACCGACGAGAAGGGCTTTACCTTCAAGGCCGACGGAAAAACAGATGTCCAGGCCGAGGAAGGAGATGGTAAGCTGACGCTCCTGACCCCTCATAAGACGAAGTTCCTCGTGGTGAAGCATCCAGACTATGGTCAACTGACTTGGAAGGTGCCTACCAAGAAGGGGCTGAAGAAAAAGAAACATTATCAGGCGAATCTGCTGACAGACAAGCCTGGTAAGGAATATAAGCTGTCGAAGCAATGGGTGGTGTTCAAGGTTACGCCGGAGAATGCCATCCTGCAAGTAGATAGCACGTTGTCGCTCATCAGAAATGGGACGGCACAGTTCAACCTCCCGGTGGGTAAACATCCCTACCGTGTGGAGGCGCCTTTCTATGAGGTGTTGGAAGATACACTGGAATTGGCGGACAGTGCGAAGCTGTTCGTACCAGTGGTTCTGCAGTCGTTCTACTCCTACCTGACTGTGCAAACGCCATTAGCTGACGGGACGATCTATCTCGACGGACAGCCTATCGGTACGAGACGGGCGACAAGCGGTCATCTGCAGGCAGGTGATCATCATTTGGTGGTGATGCGTGATACCGTCTGCTACTACGATGCAGTCGTCAACGTGCGGAGTGGTGAGAAGAAAGTGATGGAGCTGACGATGACAGACCTGCAGCCGAGACCCTCGTTCACGCGTCGGGCCATCAGTCCGGGAATAGAACGGGAGGAGGTGGAGGACATGGCGGTAAAGCCTGATACGGCGACTGTCCAGCAAACGCTCGCGATGGCCCCGGTGACCATCACGACTGCTGATAATACGACGGAGATCTGGATCAACCGAGAACCCATGGCCTACGGGAAATGGGAGGGGCAACTGACCCAGGGATATTATACGATCCAGACACGGAAGGATGGGCTGGAGTCCAAGCCCATCTTCGTGTGGATAGATGACAACCAGCCGGTGATGATGGACCTGAGTGCCCCGATGGCCAGTTATGGTCTGCTTAATATCCACAGTAATGTGGTGGGCGCCACCATCTTCATCAATGGGGTTGAGGTAGGACAGACCCCTTGTGTGGTGGAGAATCTCCCAGCCGAGAAGCCCTGTGAGATACGGCTGACGAGTGAGGGATACAGGGAGGCGACAGGCACCGTGACACCGATAGGTAATGACATGGTGGATGTCGAACTGAAGATGAAATTAGAATAGAAACGAGATATGAACAGTTGTTTTGAGCAACAGAAGGTCTCAGCCGCTCATGTGATGGTGGTGGGATGCGGTGCCTTGGGGAACGAGGTACTGAAAAACCTTGTGCTGCTTGGTGTGGAGCATATCGTGGTCGTTGATTTCGATGTGGTGGAGATGGGCAACCTCTCTCGTTCCGTGCTGTTCTCAAAGGCAGATGCCGATGCACACCGCCTGAAGGTGGAGGTGGCCGCTGAACGTCTGAAGGCCATGAATACCGCCGTGGAGGTGAAGACCGTTTGTGGGGATATTGCCTATGATGTAGGCTTAGGACTTGTGCGGCGCATGGATGTGGTCGTCGGCTGCGTAGATAGCCGATGGGCACGCTATTGTATCAACCGTCTGTGTATGCGTGCAGGCATCCCCTGGGTTGATGGTGGCATCGGGGAACTGGAGGGTACGGCTCGTGTGTTTGTACCAGGACAGAACTGCTATGCCTGTAACCTGGGACCGGAAGGTCTGAAGGATTTGGCGCGGCGGATGCCTTGTGCCGGTGTGATCCGACGACACGAGGAGGCTGGTGAGGCACCAACAACGTCCATCACGGCCTCGGTCATCGGTGCCGTACAGGTGCAGGAAGCCATGAAACTCATCGACCGTGATGCCATCGACCGTGATGAACTGACATCGCTCTGTGGAAAGATGTTCTATTATGATGGTCAGCATCTGACGACCCGGATCGTTGACTTCCGTGCTTATGATGATGACTGTCCAGTCCATGAGCTGTGGTCGCCTGTGCGTCAGACCTGTCTCACAGAGCAGATGACAATCGCCGAGACACTGGCCGATCTACGTCAGACCTTGGGAGCCGAATTGGTCAGTATCTGTCTGGAGAACGACTGTTTTGTGGATTATGTGTCAGAGCGTTCCAACGATCATCGGACGGAGGTGATGTGTCCTGGTAGGGCGGTAGAGCAGCGGGTTGCTGAGCATGCGGTGTTGCGTGGCATTCCCAATAGTGGGCTCTATCAGCATGAGTACCGTGAGGTGGATGACACCTTCCCCTATCTGACGTTGACGTTGGCACAACTGGGAATACCTGTCGGTGATGTGCTGCATGTGGTGGCCGATGGAAAAGAATATTATTTGGAGATGAACGTGGCATGAGAATAAACAGGAATCTATATCAGGTCAGGGCCGAGGTGCTGTTGAACTATCTCTTTCCAGAGATGGCTGAGGATTGGATGACCCAGTATAAAGGCACGTTCTTCAGAAACTATAACGAGGATATCCTCTCATTGAATGAGGATGAAAGTAAGGTGATCCTGGCACGAGACGGCTTCCTCCGTCTGCTGCCTGAAGGCTTGCTGACCAACGAAGATGACCTGAAGGGCGAGGATGTCGCCAAGAAGTACAAGGAGTTGGAGTGGCGCAGAGAGTTGCTGAATGAGGCATTCTCTCCCTTCGACACCTATATCTTCCGCAAGAAGTTGGCCATCGAGCGTCAGATGTCGGAGTTGCTGGAACAGAAGTTAGCCTATCTGCTGAAGGAATATTATAACTTTGACCTATCCGCAGAGACGAATGAACTTGTGAAAGAGGCCGCTGTGCTTTTGCCTTTCATCAGTCGTTGGCGCGGGGACCTCTACTTTGTTGCAAATCTGCTGGGCTCGTTGATGAATTGTCAGGTTGAGGTCGCCATAGACCGATACAGTCATATGGATACGACCATCTGTTGGCAGCCCCGTGTGCGGTATTTCGTTCTGATTCCTGGGCTCACCCCAGAGGAGTACAGGCAGAAGACGGAAGCTATGATACCATTGGTTACCTTCCTCAAGGAGTGGTTCATCCCCTTTGACGTACGGTGCGAGATAAAGATCAAGGAACATCACCCTATTCAGGAAAATGCGCGGGTGACCCTTGATTATAATACAGAAGTAAAGAATAATAATGAATAAGATAAGATGATGGATCTGAATTCAAAAATCAACTGGTTTCCAGGCATGGAGATTACGGCACAGACCTTTATTGGTCTGGAGGAGAAGCTGGATCTTCAGCAACGGATAGCCATTCGGGCTGCTCTGGGAAGTACCCGGATGGGTATGCTACCCGGTGCGACGTTGAACTGCAACGGTACCTTCGTCAAGAACACCTTTGAGATAGACCATCTTCAGTGTACAGCACTCCTGCCGTCAGGCAGGATTCTGGATGCCAATGAGCAGGCGGTCATTCCGATACCCATGCTGTTTGGCGACCGCTATTATCTGACGATAGGTCTCGGTGATACCAAGACGGAGTATGAAAGGGAAGGCATCGCATATGTTCGACCACATTACGAGTATGCCCTATTGACACGTGATGAGGTTGAGGCTGCTGATGTCATGCCTATGATGCGCTTCAGTGTGAAAGAGGGTGTGTTCTCCATCGATACGGAATACATTCCTCCTTGCTTGCTGCTAACCAGTGACTTGCGCTTTGCAGATTATGTGGGAAGGTTTGTGGATCAGTTGACGGCCATCACTTCCCATCAGAACCTGGAAGACGGTGACGGAAAAAGGGCCTTGTTGCATTACCTCTTTATCATGAAGGGGTATAACCTGAAGAACAGTGTCCATGATTTTGTGATGTTCCTGCAGGAGATCACGCAGGCCATGGACTATTATATTATTACCCCGAACACAGAGCAGCCATTGGAAATACCGGAGCCGACACAGGTGGATGTGCAGTTGTGGTTGGAATGGTTTAATAACTTCCTGACAGGTGTCATCGCCATTCTCGATAAGGTGGTGTTGGTGGATAATACCATCGACTATGATGCCTTGCTGAAACAGGCGAAGGCAGAGTTGTATGCACAGCTGCATGAGGAGTTGATCGTGAAGCTGCTGGCCGAGACAAAGGAGGAATTGCTGAAGATGGTGAAGGAGGAACTCCAGAATGCACTCGCTCAGCAGACGCAGACGCTGACAGACTATATCAACGATACGATGAAGCCGAGTCTGCAGCAGGAGTTCAAGGCAGAGCTGAAGAGCTCGTTGGCCGTGATGGAGGACGACCTGTCAGAGAAGATTTACGAGCGCTTGTACGAAGAACTGTTCGAACACCTGTTCAACGCCCTCTATGTCCCGGAGCCGGAAGACGAGAAGTTTGTACCACTTATCTGATCAAGTTGTATGGCATATCTTTCAATACCCTTAGAGGTGAAAAAAACTGGGTTGGCCCGGGAGACGAAGATCAAGAAATCGATCGACGAGTCACTACAGATGCTGTTGACTACGGCACGATACAACAATGTCAGTGACCCGAAGTATGGATTCGTTTTCAACAATATGCGCTTTGAGATCTTCGATGAGCATGAGGGCGTGATCTATAATTCCGGTGACACGATCTACGAGAGTGGTCTGCAGGATCTGTATTCGAAGAAGATTTCTGGTTCTTCCAAAAACATGAATACATTTGCGGCAGAATTGAAAGAGGCAGTGCAGCAGTATGAGAAACGGTTGAGTGACGTCTCAGTGACGATGACTTATATCCGTGAGGAGCGACTTATCTATATAACGATCAAGGGCACGGTCATCTCCACGAAGGAAGAATACGTGTTCACGAATACGATTAGAGTATGGAAATAAATGAAGAGAGAACATGAGACAAACAATATTTGAAAATAAACAAAGAGCTGACGAGCTGATACAGGAGGCTGTGCGCATCTGGCGAGGGAGTGATCATCCTGACCAGTTGGAGGGTATCGAACAGGATCCTGTGTTCTCTCTGCTGATGACGGCATTGGCTTATCAGTCGAATGAGCTGGAGAACGATCTGGAACAGATGAAGTCAGACGTTCTTGAGGATTTTGCGAAGATGCTCACCTCCTATGAGGTGGGACATGCCATTCCTGCTACGGCAGTTGTGGAAACTGCCCTACAACCGGGTATTGGTGAGATGGAAATGACGGAACGGCATGTGTTCACTATGACCGATTCTTCAGCCCGCTTTATCCCCCTGCTCAGAACCCGTGTGCTGAATGCGACGGTCCGTTCGGTGGTTAGAATGGATGGCAGACGTTGGAAAGTCTCATTGAAATTCGATTCACCGATATCTGACTTGTCAGGTTTCTGTTTTTGCATCAAGAATCATTTCTTCAAGGAATTGAAGGTGTCAATTAAAGGTCAACTGTTACCATTAATCAGCCCCTGGGATTATTCGGAGTTGCCTCTTCAGTCCTGCTTTGACATAGACGCCATGCTCTATAACCGTTCGCAGACTTATGCGGCAGCTGCGTCATGTCTCGATCTTTTTGCACGGCAGAATGTACGGATGTACTGTATCAGATATCATCAGGGCAAGAAATACATAGCTGCAGAGACAGACAGTCTGGACCTGGTATTTGAGTTTACTGGTATTCGTGAGGAGTTCCTGTTCGATAAGGATAATCTCTCGCTGAACACCATGATACTCGTGAATGCCCAGATCCATTCGGCTGATTTGTCTGCTACAACGCCCATTGTGCGTGTTGCGGGTTTCCAGAGCCAGAGCACAGAGACAGACGGCGTCAGTCGGCAGTTCCTCCACATGCTCCGTCCGTCGGCAGACCAGTTATTCGGTAATGTCCCGGTAGAGGTGCGAAGGGTGGATGCTGACCGTTTCAACCAGGCCAGTCTGGTGACACTTCTGAATAATTTGATCAGTAAATACTACACAGACTTTTATGCTTTCCAGAATATCCGTGGTGAGGCGAACGACCGTGTGATGCAGAACCTGATTGAAACACTGACACGGATGCGTGATGCGGCGAGGGCAGATGTGGAGCAACGTGTGCCTGGTGTCTATCTGATGCTTCGGCCGCAGTCAGATCAGCAGGCGAAGCAAACCAATTTGTCCGTGACCTACCTGACGACCCTGGGGTCATCCGTCAATACCCAGTTGACACAGAATAGTACCTTCCAGTCGCCCAGTGGTTTCAATGGACCGGCTACACGGCAGATTGCCACTCCAGTGCCAGGCAGTGATGAGATGCATGACAAGAACGAGGAGGCAAGTCTATCACGCTATTACCTGATTACAACAGACCGTCTGGTGACACCGGCAGATCTGAAACTGTTCTGCTATACGGAACTGCAAGTCCGCTTTGGCATCACCCGACAGATGGTGAAGAGTGTGTCCGTCAGTCATCGTCAGCAACAGGACCGTTGGGATGCCGGCTATGAGATACTAGTGGAGATCGTACTGAATGACAGTACATTTATCCGCCGAGGCTTTGAGGACAAGATTCCTCAGGCAGAGATGATCCTACAGGGTATGATGCGCGTCAGGAGCACGAATATATACCCGATACAGGTCACGATACAGATCGATAAACAAACAAAATAAGATATGGAAGATTTCTTTTTGGATATTGCATACAAAAACAAGACGGTGCGGTTCAAGGTGGTGAACCCCGACGCGCCGTTGAGTACGCTGGTCGATAACCTGCGTCATGCCATCGGTGAGGATGGCCGTCTAATCTTCGACTTCCCGTCGATTGACCAGACTGGTGCACCTTTGGATTATTTCTTTGGCAAGGAAGATCCCGATGTGCATGAGATCAGGGTGCTGCGCCCACGTATTGGTCATGAAGACCAGAAACTGAAGGACTATAACGTCAGGAATGGTGACCTGGTATATCTGGTACCGGATCCTATTCCAGGTTGAGATAATAAACGGATGGACATGAAACAGGAAAGTCAACAGATGAACCCAGATATGCTCAGCGGGCGTAACCGTCGGCTGTGGCATGAATGGCACCAGTTGGAAGAGGGACTAGCAGGGAGGTCTGACATCACCTTTGAGGTGTTGCGCCGAAATGCCGACGGTCTTCCGACTGCCTATCTGATTGACTATCACCTGCGTAGCATCTGTGGTGTGGAACATGAGGCGGAGTTGAATGAGCCGGGCGTAGAGAATGCGCCTGTCTTTGCCACAGGTTTCTGGATGAAGATAGAACTTCCTTCTGGTTATCCGTGTGTCGATGCTCCCCCGTCGTTGCATTTCCTGACTGCCGATGCCTCAGGCAATCCTGTTGCACACCCCTGGCATCCCAATATCCGCTATTTCGGCGACCTTGCAGGAAGGGTTTGCATCAATATGGCAGACACCTATACAGATCTGTTGTGGGGCGTGGAGCGTGTGGCTTCCTATCTCAGGTATGATACCTATCATGCTATGATGGAGCCTCCTTTCCCAGAAGACCTGAAGGTGGCTGCGTGGGTCATGCGTCAAGGGGAACCTCATGATTGGATTACATTTGAACAATAGATACAGACAAATGAAGATAAGACATAGAATCATCATACTGCTTTCGTGTTGGCTCTGGCTGATAGGAACTCAGGCACAGACAGTTAGGTCTATCAGTGTCGCCCAGGGAGCGTCATATACTGACCATATATCCCTGAAGGAAGACAGTAAGGATATGGATCTGATGGTTAAGTTTGTGTTTTCTGAGGAGACAAATACATTGACGGTAACCCTGATTTCGTACCGTTCCTTGTTTGTCTTCTGGGATAATGTTCACTATAAGCCTTTATTCAAAGGCCGTAAGCTAAGACCGGATCAGTTACCGTATGTGGTCGAGTATGATCCTAAGGATAAGTACAAAGCGACCAAACTCTTCAAGGCGACGGTGCCGAAGCCACGATCTGAATTCTATTTCAAGCGCTGGATCGATTATGAGGGTTTACAGCCGGCTCCGCAGGATTACAAGATGGTGAATGACTATATCGCCCAGACATTTGATATCCCGAACAAGCGTACTCAGGTGACAGTCAAGTTGCATGATGTTTTCCTGATGGATAAGACGGAGAAGAAGAAATACAACCGTTACGATATTCCTTTCGGACGCGATCTTGATCTGGTATATCAGATTCAGATCGTACGGAACCCCTGTTTCGGTTTGGATGAGGACGTGGCAGCTGCGAAGAATGCGATGGATGGTGTCTCGAAGAGCTATCGTTCATTTAAGAGCAAGTATAAGAGTGGTGTTGTGGGCTCCGAAGAGTCACTGAAGCTGTTTAATGAACTCAAGAGTACATTGCAGCAACAGTTCCAGTACCATGATGGGCAGAGTGATTGCCAGGATGTCCAAATGGCATGGGACAATTACAATAATTATGTCGATTCCATTGGTGCCATGAAGTGTGTTGTACAGTCAAATGATGTGCTGGAAGGTTCTGGTGGAATGGCATCTGAAGGTATCACGATCCTGATCACGAAGTCGCGTCAGATAGACAGACTGGTATCGCGCTGGCTCGTAAGTGTTGATCCGATAGAGCGGCGTGACTTGGAGACACAATGTGAGAGTCTGATTGCAGAAATGAATGCGCTCATAGGGAAGAGAACTGGTGGTACACCGGAACAGCGGCAAGCGATTGCCACCTTCCGTGCTGCCGAACGATATTACCAAACAACGTGTAAGCAGTAAGAGAACTCTGGAGTAAGATGAGGAGATGGCTTAGACATATAGGACTCATAGCGGTTATCGCCTGCCTGGTAGGGCCTGTGCGTGGACAGGAAGTCGCGCAGCCCCTGTCACCTGATGCTGAGGCGTTACAACTGGAGATTACGGCACGTATCAACCAGTTCTCGGATGAGCTCAGTCAATTGCTGGTCGTTGGAAAAGTGAATCTTTCCGTGAGTAACGATATGGGCGTGTCTAAGTCGGTCATCAATGCCATGGAGCAGCGGATGCAGACCCTGAATCAGACCTATAACCAGTTGGATGTCAAATGGAACACCTATTATCAGGCCCAGCAGATGGATATCGCCAACAGTGAGGATCTGATGAATATGGTTGCCAAGATCGAGGAGTTGAAACAGACGGTGAAGGACACGTTGGATGCCAAGACTCAGGTAGTGGAGGCTGTTGCCAATTTTTCTGCCGCAGACCAGTTCATCATGAGTCAGGTGAGCGTCTATAAGAATCTTTACTCGAAAGCGTATAAGTTGTCGTTGCTGAAGCAGCTGGCACCAAAGTTGGAGAAGGTGAAAGCCAAGGAACAGGTGATCTTCGGAGATCTGCAGACCAATTATAATCAGGCGAAGGCGGCTTGCGAGGTTGTACCGTCGCTGTCAAAACGTATGGAGGCGCTTGACGAGCAGTTCGTCATCATGAAAAGTGTGTCGGAGAAGGTCCAGGCATTGGAGTACAAACCGTTTATCCAACGGGTGAAGGACTATTTGCTGGGCGTTGCCGCCGTGGCTATCATCCTGCTGTTCCTGAATGGTATGATGACCCGCTTCAAAGCCTACCGTGAAAAGGTGGCCAGCATGAAGAAGTATAGTGAAATGATGAATAATAACGGGAAGGAGAAAACCTATCCTACTATATAAAGAGAAGAATAGAGGAACAATGAAGATAAAGATGTACCGATTGTTATGGATGGCCCTGTTGGCTGTATGTCTGACGAGCTGTGATGACGCGGCTGATGAGAATGTCGATCTGGATGACATTTTCAGCACGGAATCCATTGATGACAAGAAAGAGGATCAAAACGCCATGAAGGTGATAGGCCTGAAGTTCACGCCAGGATATAAGCAGTTCACTGCTCAGATGGGTATCCTGCGCGACATGGGCCCCTATGCGTTGACAGATACGAATCAGGTGGTCATCAAGGCTACTGAGACCGTGGGTGGTAGCGTGAACCATACGAAGAGCAGACCTGTACTTGTCGAAGTGAAGAACTCGGAGGCTGAGGAAGTGGCCAAGAAGCATATTAAAGTTCTGGTGTTGGTCGATCTGGCACAGCCGCAATATGTTATTGACCAGGAACGTGCTGCTGTCGGTGAGATCCGTACAGCCTTTGATCGGGATAATCTTTTTGTAGCCTTCATGTACGGTATGAACGTAACAGAGACTATGGAAGCCTCTGACTATGTGATGAACACTTACTTCAAATCCCAGCCTGATACCTTCAAGTATCTTTATCGTTCTTTGATGCTGAAGAAAAAGGAAATGACTGATCGTACAGGTGTATGGGCTGATGCCAAAAAGATGGGATTGGTGGTGTTCTCAGACGAGAAGGTCTATACTGATGACGACAAACCCATAGATCCTCAGCACTTCGAATTACAGAGCGCACTGGTTAAAGATACCCTGACCAACGATAGTCTATGTATCAGTTCTGTCCTCTTCAAGGCGCAGAGTGAGTCTCAGGATGATGCTGAGGCCAAGAGCGTTATGAAGGTAGTCTGCAAGAACTCCAGTGGTCTCTATCAGGATAAGTTTAGTTGGACGGATCTGAAGAACAACCTGATTCTGCAGGACGGGGAGATCCTGTTGGCTAATGAGTTCATCTTTGAGAATCCTGATGGCAAGGTGTATCGTGGTGATCCCCATACGATGAAGATAGAAATCTATGCCAAGGATACCGAGGAGATAATCGGTTCTGCGATGTGGAGTATATATCTGGGCAGTGCCTATAATCCTGTGATCGTCAATGGCAGTCATGCCATCTGGATGTTCATGCAGGGTATCGTGACGGGTCTGCTGATCATGTTGCTTGTCTATCTGGTGTTCCAGTTGCTGATACCTCATATCCGATACAAGATGTTTGAGCGGAAATACGTCCTCAAGTACATGCCAGGCAATATGAGCATTGGTAATGTGCTGATCACGGAGTCTTGTTATTACTGTAAGGCACGTTTCAAGGAGGGTGATACTATTGTAGCGAAGTGCCAACATGTGATGCACAAGAGTTGTTGGGATGAGAATGATTACCATTGTCCGGAGTATGGTCGTCAATGTAAGGACGGCACACATTATTATAATTACAAGAATCTCCTTGACGTGAAGAATGCCTCTTTCTATATGAAATGGATTCTCCTCGCCATCGCTGCCGCCATCCTCACATGGCTCGTATATATGATCTACGTGACGGAGTATGATGCCCGTACCCAGCAGTTCGTGGCGAAGATGATGGAGGGAAGGGCTGGTCTCATGGGCGAAATGGCTATGTTTGACAGTGATAGTAACTATATGGACTACATCCCAGCCTTCGGTCTGCTCATGGGCTTCTTCCTGACAATGGCATTGTCGTTCTTGGCTGTACGTAGGATGCAGATCAATAGGCGACTGTTGGATATCCTGCTCCGTTCCGTCGTTGTGGGTGTTGCCTCCTATATCGTCTTTATGATTTTCAGAACCATCTCTCGCGCCTTTAATCTCGTGGGATATATGTCTGCCCTCATCGACTGGGTCCCATGGGCCATTACCGCGATGATGATTGTCTATGTCTCTACTGTTGGCACCCGGATCAAGCTGAAGAAATATGTGTTTATTGTGGCTACGGCAATGGGCGTGCTGTCGATGTATCTGTGGTCGTTTATCTTCAGGGACATCACGCAGATTGATATTCGCGTGTTGCTTCTTTTCAGTTGCATCTTCTTTGCCGTTGGTCTCGCCGTGTCCGTGGCGGAGGTGGCACCGAGGTCAGAACATTACTTCCTGAATGTCAAGGGAGCTGTCAAGGAAATGGATGTGGCCCTCTTCAAGTGGTTCATGAACAATCCCGATGAGGTGGTTACTATCGGTAAGTCCATTGACTGCTCACTGCAGATGTCATGGGATATCAAGAGTCAGGTGGCTCCTATCCAGGCCGAGCTGCGGATGGTGGGTAGTGGTGTCCGTTTGACGGCTGTTGAGAGTGGTGTGATGGTAGGTGATAAACCGTTGCCCGCAGGACGAAGCATCTGGCTCTATCATAATACACATTTCACCATCGGCGATACGACATTCACCTATGTGGAGCGTGATATATAAAAACAAAGAAATCTGCATCATCCAATCATGATGCAGATTTCTTTGTTTGTATGAAGTGAAGATCTTACTTGTTCTTCAGCAGATCACGGATCTCAGCGAGCAACTCTTCCTGGGTAGGTCCGGCAGGAGCAGCTGGCTCAGCAGGCTCTTCCTTCTTGCGATTCATCTTGTTGATGCCCTTCAGCATGAGGAAGATACAGAAAGCTACGATCAGGAAATCAACGATGTTCTGAATGAACTGTCCATAAGCGAAAACGGCAGCACCTGCTTCCTTGGCCTCGGCCAGTGTCTTGTAACTGCCGTCGCCGAGGTTGACGAAGAGGTCGGTGAAGCTGACACCGCCTGTTGCCTTGCCGATGAGCGGCATGAGAATGTCATCAACCAAAGAACTGACAATCTTACCGAAAGCACCGCCGATGATCACACCGACTGCCATGTCCATCACATTGCCCTTAACGGCAAATTCCTTGAATTCTTTAATAAATCCCATAATCTTAACTTTTAATGTTTAACGTATGATGTTTGAATTGTAATCTATGTTTTGCAAACTCCGAATTAGCATATCCCTATTGATAGCCATTCAAGTCTTATTTGTGATGTTTAATCTTTATTAAGACAGAAATCTTGTGCAAATATAGGAATTTTTTTGTAACTTTGCATCCGAAAAAGGAAAAAACTTCCGAAAATACGCAAAAAAGTTAGTATATTAGGTATAAACCCATTTAATTTTAAGTAAAATGACAAAAGTAGCAATTAACGGTTTTGGCCGTATCGGTCGCCTCGCTTTCCGTCAGATGTTCGAGGCTGAAGGTTATGAAGTAGTAGCAATCAATGACTTGACAAGCCCGAAGATGCTTGCTCACCTGCTGAAGTACGACACCGCTCAGGGTGGTTTCGCTGGTAAGTTCGGTGAGGGTAAGCACACTGTAGAGGCTACCGACAACTCTATCATC
>JAGCPV010000043.1 GCA_017965475.1 Prevotella sp. | reverse complement strand
TCTTCGGGGAGGCCTTCTTCGGTGTGATGCAACTGAGATGGGACGGCTGGACCAGGAAGTACCCGAAACCCGTTGATAACTGATAGTTTATAGTTGATAGTTATGATTACCATATTATATAGAATATATCAGTGTTTCATCGCCTTCCCTATACTGATCATTTGGACCATCATTATAGCACTGACCGTGGGCATTGGCACCACGCTTGGCAACGGACACTATTGGGGTTACATGCCAGGACGATGGTGGGGTAAGGTCATCCTCAAGGCATTCCTGCTGCCCGTCAAGGTTGAAGGACGCGAGAATCTGGAGGAGAAACAGAGTTACGTGTTTGTGGCCAACCATCAGGGTATCTTCGACATCTTCCTGATCTATGGTCATCTGGGGCGCAACTTCAAGTGGATGATGAAAAAACAATTAGAGAGGATTCCCTTCTTGGGCTATGCCTGCAAGAAGTCGCATCAGATATTCGTGGATAAGCGTGGACCCAAGAAGATCAAGAAGACCTATGACGACGCCCGCGAGATCCTGCAAGAGGGCTATAGTGTGACGGTGTTCCCTGAGGGCGCACGTTCCTTCACTGGACACATGGGGAAATTCAAGAAAGGAGCCTTCGCCTTGGCCGACGAGTTACAGTTGCCGGTGGTACCACTGACCATCAACGGTTCCTTCGATGTCCTGCCCCGTACGAGAGGCTTCATCAACATCGTCAACTGGCATCCCCTGACACTGACCATCCATCAGGCCATCTACCCCATCGGACAAGGGCCTGAGAATGTCGATGCCACCCTGCGTCAGGCCTACGACTCCGTGATGTCATCACTCGTTCCAGAATACCAAGGCTTTGTAGAAAACCCTGACCAATGATTGCAAGAGATCTCCCCTTATTCCTACTGCTTACCCTTCTTCCCTTCATCTATTTCGACCTACGCTATTTCCATCGGAAGAAAACGTGGTGGAAAAGGGTGCTTCTGTGGATACCCTGTCTGGCGATGCTGGCCTACACCATCTATCTGGCACTGGAGCCAAACTTCATCCCCGACAATGACCGCGTCTTCATCCTATATGCCTATCTCTTCCTGTTAGGACTGGTCATCATTCCGATGTGGACCTACGGTCTCTGCTCCATATTAGGTTTGGCATGTCGCAAGCTCCTCCATAAGCGGAACAACTACGGCAATATGGTGGGACTGCTGAGCATCCCCGTCGTATGGTTCGTGCTGTTCTGGGGGTCATTCATAGGCTTCAACAAACTGGAAGTGAACCATATCGAATACCGTTCCGAGGAACTGCCCAAGGAATTCGACGGCTATCAGATCGTGCTGTTCTCCGATGCCCATGTGGGCAGTTATATGAAACACAACGCCTGGGTGCTCCAGCGTGCCATTGACAGTATCAATGCCCAGAAGCCAGACCTGATCGTCTTCACGGGTGACCTGCAGAACATCCAACCTCAGGAGCTTTATCCGCACATCGACGTGCTGAGCACCCTGAAAGCCAAGGACGGCATCTATTCCGTACTCGGCAACCACGACTATGCCGACTATATAGGTGCCGATGAAGTGACGAAGGTTGCCAACTGTCGTGAGACCGTCAGTCTGGAGCGTCAGATGGGATGGACGGTACTGCTCAATGAGCACCGTACCATCGAGCGCAGCAATCAGCATATCATCCTCGCAGGCATGGAGAACGACGGCAACGGCAAGAAATTCCCGAGTAAAGGTGATATTCCCAAGACGCTTGAAGGGGTGAACGAGGGTGATTTCATCCTCATGCTCGAACACGACCCCTACTCTTGGCGTCACCGTATCCTGCCTGAGAGCCATGCCCAACTGACCCTCAGCGGACACACCCACGACATGCAGTTCAATATCTTCGGCTGGTGCCCGTTATCACTGACAGGCAAGGAGTTCAACGGCTGGTATCATGAGGGCAATCAGTCGCTCTTCGTCACTGCAGGTCTCGGCGGACTGATTCCTTTCCGCTTCGGCGCCACAGGTGAGATTGTAGTGCTTACGCTTAAATCGAACTAAAGATTAGCAGCAAGGAATTTGCGGCAGACCTCGACGGGAAGGCCGCGGCGACGGGCATAATCATGAAGCTGATCTTCACCGATCTTTCCTAAGGAGAAATAACGCGCCTGAGGATGAGAGATCATCAGACCGCTGACACTGGCATGGGGTTTCATGGCTCCACTCTCCGTCAGTCGGATACCGATCTGCTTCATATCCAACAACTGGTCAATCACGAAGTTCAGACTGGTATCTGGCAAGGAGGGATAGCCGATGGCCGGACGGATGCCCTGAAACTTCTCCACGAGCATCTCCGCAATGGTCAGGTGTTCCTCTTTGGCGTAGCCCCAGAACTCTTTTCTCACCTGCTCATGCATCCGCTCGGCAGCAGCCTCAGCCAAACGATCAGCCAGCAGCTGGACCATCATCTTCTGATAAGGATCGCTGTCGAAGTCTGTTTCCAAGCCAATATCGGCAGAAGTGGCAAAGAGCCCTATCCTGTCTTTCTGGCCCGACGACTGCGGACGGAGGAAGTCTGAGAGACAGAGATACGGTGGCTTGCCTTGCTGTTGGCGAAGGAGGGGAAGACGATACTGATCAATCACGATATCATCACCATCAGCATTGGCATCGAAGAGTTCAAAGAGGGCATAGGCATGGTATCTTCTTTCCAACTGTCCAAGAACAGTCTCCGCCTCCTGACGCAGACGCGTTTTCTCGCCCTCATCCTTCACCTGCCAGGCATAGAAGAAGTAAGGCCAGTTGATATAAGGTTCCAACTTGGATATGTCGTAGGTAAGTTTCATCTGAATTCGACAGGCTGTCCCGTATAATCCGTATCCACCCTACCCTTGGCAAATACGGTATGGCCATTGCAGAGCGTCTGTTCCACCCGCCAGAGATACATATGATTCTCCATCGGGCTCCAACCGCACTTACTCAGGATGACATCTTTTGTCACCGTCCATCCTGCATGGGGGCGGACGAGCACGATATCTGCCTGATAACCTTCGCGCAGGAAACCACGGCCACGCACCTCAAAAAGACGGGCGGGGTTGTGGCACATCAGTTCCACCAGCCGTTCGAGCGTCAGCACACCCTGATCCACCAGTTCGAGCATCGTCACCAGTGAGAACTGGATCATCGGCATACCACTGGCAGCCTTAGCACAACCGCCCTCTTTCTGAGACAGCAGATGCGGGGCGTGATCCGTACCGATCACAGAGATACGTCCATCATTCAGGGCCTCACGCAAGGCCTCACGGTCGCGTTCTGTCTTGATGGCGGGATTACATTTGATATGTGTACCATGAGAGGTGTAGTCACGGTCACAAAAATAGAGATGACTCACTGTGGCCTCGGCGGTGATCTTTGGATTGAGGTCAAACAACGCCAGTTCCTTAGCCGTCGTCAGATGGGCGACATGCAGGCGGGCATCGTGTTTCCTAGCCAGTTCCACGGCTAGACGGGTACTCTCATAACAGGCTTCCTCACTACGGATCTCGGGATGGTGGATCACCTTGGGATCATCGCCATATTTCCGTTTGGCTTCCGCCATGTTACGGTTGATGATATCCGTGTCCTCACAGTGGGTCATGATGGGGAGTTGTGCAGAGGCGAAGATGCGCTCCAAGGCTTCCTGGCGATCCACCAGCATGTTTCCTGTCGAACTGCCCATGAAGAGTTTAATGCCTGGGATACGGTGGGGATCGAGTTGTGGGAACAGATCGACATTGTCGTTGGTCGCCCCGAAGAAAAAGGCATAGTTCACATGGCTCTTCTGAGCTGCCAATGCGAACTTCTCCTCCAGAGCCTCCAGCGTGGTCGTCTGGGGCACGGTATTGGGCATATCGAAATAGGTGGTAACACCGCCTGCTGCCGCAGCCCTACTCTCGCTGTCGATATCAGCTTTCTCCGTCAGTCCAGGCTCACGGAAATGCACATGGTCATCGATGACACCAGGCAATACAAAACAGCCCGAAGCATCAATGACTTCATCATAGGATGCTTCGGGTATTGTATGTCCTTGTTGAATCTGGCTGATCACCTCGTCCTCGATCACGATGGCGCCATCGAAAGTGCAGCCCTCGTTGACGATTGTTCCTCCTTGTATCAGCGTTCTCATTTCTGCGGGAAATTGAGCGGCGGCAACTGCATGGAGTCTATAGGCTGTTCCGGGACAGGAGGAGGCGGGGTCTGTTGGACGGGTTGCTGAGGCGTATCATCGACCAGTCCGTTCTGGCGTGCCTGAATCTCATTGGCCGTCCTATAATACTCTTTCACATATGGATCTTCCTTGAATTTTCTGGTGGCCTTGCTCATGATATCC
Organism: Prevotella sp.; assembly: GCA_017965475.1. Taxonomy (GTDB): domain Bacteria; phylum Bacteroidota; class Bacteroidia; order Bacteroidales; family Bacteroidaceae; genus Prevotella. Next base: position 8,863 of record JAGCPV010000043.1, on the reverse strand, counting down.
TCTATCTGAGGCGTCAGGACAGGATAAGGATAGCCACCGGTCATCAGCATGAAGACACCAGGACCCAGGACATTATCGAAGTTCTCCACGATGAAGTTAGTCACCAGAGAATCCTCCTGATGGGCAAGACGTGCTGCCTCTGCGGTAAGCTGGCGATTGATAATATCCTCATCGATACCGTCGAGCAGCATCTGGCTCTGCTTATGTGTCAGTTCGTTCAGTTCATTACTTATCTGGTCATGACGATGGATAAACTGGTAGAGTTTATCGTTCAGCGGCGTACCACTGACACTGCGACCTGTATTGTCAATACGGATTTCTATCTCTCCTTTCTCAACGACGACGGGCATCATCAGTGACTCATCGTCCATATAAAGAGTAGCCATTTTCACCGTATCAAGCAGTCCAACAAAGCGGAACTTACCATGGACGACATCACAGGAATCCATATTCTTCAGTTCCTGATCCTTCACCGTCTTCAGGTATAGTTTACTGCCATCGAGCGCCGACACAGAGGACGAACCCTGAATCGAGTAGGACTCAGCACAGGAGACGAGCGTTGTCACGATGGCCAATGCATATAGGATCTTGTTCATATTAATCTGTTTCGTGGGGCAAAAGTACAACGATTCATCGAAGTACAAAAAAAAATTTGCGCATTTTAAAACAAATGCGCACTCTTTTATAGTTTTTTTGCCTCTTTATCCAACTCTTGGCTGATTCTATGCGTAGAATAGAGTTGGAGGATAGCTGCAACCAGAAGGGTGATCACCCATTTGTTATATACATATTCTATATAAGTGATATAATCCAGTCCCAGGAAATTTCCTGTATTGGCAATCATCAGCAAGGCCGACAGCAAAAAGAGGAAATCGCTGATAAGCATCATCCTACGCAGACGACGGATGACAACATTCGTACCCTCATAACGCTGGAGGAACTGCATGGAGACGAAGGCGAGTGCACCCACGGCGAAAACATAGGGGGAGAACCTCCACGCCAGCATACTCGTACCCGCCCCCACTACCATCAGCAGGGCGCCGATCATATAAATAGCAGTCTGGTATTTATTCAGTCGTCTCATGGTTTACAACAGGTTCTGGCTCATGCTGATCATCACTGAGCACAAAGATGTCCTCATCGTCGGACTTCATGAAATATCGCTCACGGGCAATCTTCTCTATGGCCTTCGGATTCTTGTCGAGTTCACGGACCTTAGCCTGATCGCGCTGGAAATCGGCATTATATTTCTGGGTTTCCTCATTCAGTTCGCTGATACGCTGCAAGTTCTTCAGATGACTCCACACGCTGTTCTCATCCAGGAAGCCCACGATCAGCACACCGGCAATGCAGACCACAGCATACTTCAGAAATGCGGAATGCCACACACGAAGCAGAAAGGTCTTTATACTTGTGAATACTTTCATGATGATGTAATTTGTCTGCAAAGATACAAAAAACTCTTAATTCATCATCCTTTATTCTCAATTATTTTGTATCTTTGCAGAAAAATTATCAATAACAAGTATGGAATACATCGTATCAGCCAGGAAATACCGGCCCATGACCTTCGACACCGTTGTGGGTCAGGTCGCCCTGACAACCACGCTGAAGAATGCGGTGAAGAGCGGGAAACTGGCCCATGCCTACCTATTCTGCGGTCCCAGAGGCGTTGGTAAGACCACCTGTGCCCGTATCTTCGCCAAGGCCATCAACTGCCAGAACCCGACGGCAGACGGTGAGGCCTGTAACGAATGTGAGAGTTGCCAGTCGTTCAACGAGCAGCGCTCTCTCAACATCTTTGAGCTCGATGCCGCCTCGAACAACTCTGTGGAGCATATCAAGACGCTCATGGAACAGACGCGGATCCCACCGCAGTTGGGTAAATACAAGGTGTTTATCATCGACGAGGTGCACATGCTCTCCACGGCGGCTTTCAATGCCTTCCTGAAGACATTGGAGGAACCACCCGCACACGTGATCTTCATCCTCGCCACCACGGAGAAGCACAAGATCCTGCCGACCATCCTCAGCCGTTGTCAGATCTACGACTTTGAGCGGATGACTGTCCAGAACACCGTGAATCACCTGAAGCATGTGGCAGAGCAGGAAGGTGTCACCTATGAGGAGCAAGCCCTGGCCATCATTGCCGAGAAAGCCGACGGCGGTATGCGCGATGCCCTCTCCATCTTTGATCAGGCCGTCTCGTTCTGTCAGGGGAACATCACTTACGAGAAGGTCATTGAGGACCTGAATGTACTGGATTCCGAGAACTATTTCCAGATCATTGACCTGGCTGTCAACAACCAGGTGAGCGACATCATGGTACTGTTGAATAATGTCATCAACAAGGGATTCAACGGTGGCCTGCTCATCCAAGGGTTGGCCAAACACGTGCGCAACGTACTCATGGCAAAGGATCCCCAGACGCTACCCTTGCTGGAGGTTAGCGACCAGCAGCGCCAACGCTATCAGGAACAGGCCAAGAAGTGTGAGACACGCTTCCTGTACCAAGCCCTGAAGCTGATGAACCAGTGTGATATCAACTATCGGCAGTCCAACAACAAGCGGTTGCTGGTGGAGCTGACGCTCATCGAGATCGCACAGATCACACAACCAGATGATGATGCCAGCGCGGGGCGCCGCCCCAGAAGATTAAAATCCCTGTTTAAGAACCTGATACGCCAGTCTCAGTCCCAGAAAGCAGCTCCGCAGGTAGTTGCGGCTAAGCCTGTCGTATCTCCTAACGAGACTCGTAAAACTAGTCCGACCAGCATGACTAGCATATCTAGCGAGGCTAGTAAGGCTAGTCATGCTAGCACCCCTAGTAATCCTAATAATCCCCCCAAGAAACTCGGGGGCATCGGCTTCTCATGGAATAATCTCCGCAGCCAAGGGAAGCCCGGTAAGATGAACACCATCCCTGGAGCCGTTTCCACCACCATGGAACAAGGGGGCGATGTCTCTTTCTCTCAGGAGAACCTTGAACTCCAATGGATGGCCATGTGCAACCGTATGCCACAGCCATATAGCGGCATCGCCACACGCATGAAAAACATGAACCCCGTCATCACCGACTTCCCGAAGGTGGAAGTTGTCGTTGACAACGCCCTCATCAAACAAGAGATGGAGGATTTCAAGGGACGTGTTGTGAAGACCCTCCAGAATGCCCTCCACAACAACGCCATTACACTCGACATCCGGATTGCTGAGCAGCAGGAACGTGTCAAAATCCTCACCCGAAGTGAGCAGTTCGAACTGATGAGCAAAGAAAATCCTGCCGTAGATAAACTACGACAGGCTTTCAATCTGGAATTGGCCTAAACCTTATTCCCCAGTAAACTTCCTGACAGTCTTCAGACAGGACTCACTGCTCACAGGCTTTGAGAGGAAATCGTTACATCCGGCATCAAAGGCCAGTTGACGATCACTGTCAAAGGCATTAGCGGTCAGGGCTATTATCGGCAGATCAGGATGCGTCTCCTTGATCTTCTTTGTGGCTTCAAGGCCATCCATCACAGGCATTTTGATGTCCATCAGAACGATGTCATACTGACCATCCTCCACCATCTTGACAGCCTCCTCGCCATTCTTTGCACGGTCGAACTGATAGAACTTCTTCAGAATGTACGTCATCAGAATGTAATTGCTGTCATTGTCTTCTGCTACTAAAATCTTTTTCATGATCAATTATTATTTTTCGTTTAATTTATCCTTCCACATCTTACTCATATCCTCCAGTGTCTTACCCTTGGTCTCAGGAACCAGACGCCATACGAACAGGGCAGCGATCACACAGATAATGCCATAGAGACCGTAGGTGAACCAGTGACCGAAGTCATCGCCTTCCGTCAGATGCATGTTGAACATCGGCACGAACGAAGAGGATACGATGAAGTTGGATATCCACTGGAAGGCCACGGCGATAGCCACGGCACCGCCACGGATGGTATTGGGGAATATCTCGGCGATGAGCACCCAGGTGATGGGCCCCCAAGAGAACATGAACGAAGCCGAATAGATCAACAGCGAAGCAGCTGTCACCATCTCCAGTCCTGCATGGCCGAACGTCAGAGCCACACCAAAGGCACCCAGGGCCATACCTAATGAACCACCTATCAACAGCGGCTTACGTCCCCATTTCTCTACAGTGAACACAGCCACGAGCGTGAACGAGATGTTGATAATACCCATGAATACCGTCAGCATCATCGGGTCGTCCATACCCATATCACCGAAGATACGCGGTGCGTAGTAGAGCACGGCGTTGATACCCACAGCCTGCTGGAACACTGACAACATGATACCCACGAAGATACACAGCGCACCATAGGTCAACAGTTTCTCCGTCTTCACGACCATCGTATCCTTGATATCCTGCAGGATCTCAGCAGCCTTCAGCTTACCATTGATCTTGGCGAGGATACTCTCAGCCTTCTGATCCTGCCCGATGGATACAAGGTAACGCGGTGTCTCAGGCACGAAGCAAATGAGCAGGGCGAAGAGTCCTGCGGGCACGGCCTCACTACCGAACATATAACGCCAACCTGTTGTCACCGTCCACTGTGCGGCGGGGTTGATGGCGGCAATGCCCTTACCCATCTCCTCCACCAGCGGCTGCAGATGGTCGCCCAGGATGAAGAAGTTCACGAAATAGACCACCAGCTGACCGAAGATAATGGCGAACTGGTTCCAGCTCACGAGCATACCTCTTATATTAGAGGGCGCCACCTCACCGATATACATCGGACAGATGGCCGAAGCCAGACCCACACCGATACCACCGATCACACGGTAGAAGTTGAACATCAGGGCCAGTGAATAAGTAGGCTGACCATACTCGAAGAACAAGAACTCCGGATCCATCGAGCCGAGAGCCGAGACAAAGAAGAGCAGACCTGCGATGATCAGCGACTTCTTACGACCGAGATTCGTGGCCAGGAAGCCCGAGAGAGCCGAACCGATGATACAGCCGATAAGGGCCGAGGCCGATGTAAAGCCATGCCAGCTGTCGGTATAGTTAAAATCCTTAGACTCCATGAAGAATGCCTGAAGTCCCTTTTCTGCGCCGGAGATGACAGCTGTGTCATATCCGAACAGCAGGCCGCCCAACACGGCGACCATGACAATTGAAATGAGGTAGGCTTTGCTACCCTGTTCTGTTTGTTGATTCATTGTAATGTTTATTATTTATTGTTTATTGTTTTTAATTGGCAAACTCAGTGTGAAGGCCGTCCCCAAGGCAGAGGTATTGTCGAGCATGAGACTTCCGCCCAGTTTCTCTGCCGTCTCATAACAGTAGGCCAGTCCGAGACCGAGTCCCTCCTTGAACTCATCACCCTTGGTGAAACGTTCGAAGATATGGGGTATCTTGTCCTCGGGAATGCCACAGCCAGTATCCGTTACAGTGAAATAGTAATTCCTATCATCATGTCGCAGGGTCAGTGTGATCTGCCCCAATTCCGTGAACTTCACCGCATTCTCCAGCAGGTTGCTTAACATCTGCAGCAGACTGTCGGGATTGGTAACGAGCTTCTGATCATCCTGATTGGTCTGGTCATCGAAGACCACCTTCACGATGTCAGGATCGGTATCAGGCATGGTGAGGATGGCACGTTGACAGATATCCGATGCATCCGTTTCTTTCATCATGTTCTCCTGATTATCCATGTTCATATTGACCAATGCCTGCATCTTATTCACCAGGGAAGTGATCTGACGGGTATTCTCACTGATCGTGCTGGCGATATTCCTACGCTCCTCGGGCTCCAACTCGTTCTCATCGTCGGTAAGCACCTGTGAGAAGCCATTGATAATGTTCAGAGGTGTCCGGATCTCATGACTCATGCTACGGATAAACTCCGTCTTCATCTCGTCTGCCGCCGTGACAAGTTTGTTGGCCTCACGCAGTTCCTGGTTCTTGGTAATCAGCCGTTTCTGGTAACGACGGCGCATCAGGATGTTGCGTGCCATCAGGATGATAACGAGGATGGCCAGAAAGACGGTATGCACTAGTATGAGATAAATCCGTCGTGCCATCTTCTGCTGTTGCTTCATCAACTCCATCTCCTGTTCCTGTTGGTGGATGTTCTCGTTGATCATCACACCCGTGATCGAGTCACGCATATGCATCAGTTCCCGCTGTATCAGGATGGCCTTCTCATTGTCGCCGATATAACGGTAGATATCGCATTTCAGCAGATAGCATTCCTTCTTACTCCCCAACTTCTCCGTCTGAAGCATGGCCAGTTCGATATCCCCGTTCATCAGGGTCTGATAGATACGGGCATAGGGCACAAACAGGTCGCTCGTCGGCATCTGGTTCCTTTTATCAGCCACCTCCATCATAGCGATGTCCCTACGGAACCCCATGTTATCGCCCTGTTTGAAACTCACGATGGCCTCCACGGCATAGACATCCGACAAGCACCTGTAATAGTTAGGCGAGTCCTTGTGGATCTCCAGTTCTTTCTTCGCCTCGCCTATCCAGTGCAGCGATTCCTTCAGGTCATTATTAAGTTCGGCGTGGGCAAGTGCCAGATAGATAAATCCCAGTTCGTCGGCCTCGTAGCGGGTACCTTTGATCATTTCCGCCGACTTCAGGAATTCCTCTTTCGCCCCAGGGATGTTTCCGCAGGTGCTATACACATGTCCCATCATGTTCGGCACGAAATAGCGCTCCTCCTCCGACTTCTCCTCCTCGATATCCCGCTTCATCAGCTGTGTCAGATGATAGGCATCCTGGATATTCATATTGCCCAGATTGAACATGATACCACAGATCCATGCCGTGTGAGCCGACCGCATATCACCCTCTTTCTTCGCATGTTTCTGGAAGGCCAGACAGGCATCATAAACCACCTTCTGTGAATCCTGAGAACAGGCTTCCCACATCGCCGTCTGGAGGCGACGATGTTCCGCGGTATCCTGACACTCGGACGTCTGCGCAGGTACCTGTAATGAAGCAAAGAGCATCATCACAAGAGATAATAATCTCAGCCGATGGTTGATCATCATATCTGCGGTCTTTAGGAATTTCTCTGCAAAAATAAGGTTTTTCCATGAAACAACCAAATAATATCGCCTTTTCTCTACTTTTTTTATGAGAATACGCTCCCGTCTCAATATTTTTGCGTACTTTTGTAGCGGAAAAGATTAATAACAAACCCTATATGAAGAAATTGATGACCACTTGTCTGCTCGCTGCCAGCCTCTCGGTGACAGCCCAGACCCATGTTCTCAACGTGAACACCCAGAAGCTCGGGGCACCCGTACAGCCCACGATGTACGGCATCTTCTTTGAGGATATCAACTACGCTGCCGACGGCGGCCTCTATGCCGAGATGGTGAAGAACCGCTCATTCGAGTTCCCCCAGCGCCTCATGGGCTGGCGCGCCTTCGGTCAGTTCGACGTGAAGGACGACGGTCCCTTCGAGCGCAATCCCCATTACGTCCGTCTGAAATACTCAGGCCACAGCGACAAGTTCACCGGTCTTGAGAACGAGGGCTTCTTCGGCATCGCCGTCAAGGAGGGAGCCTCCTACCGCTTCACCGTCTGGGCACGCTGCCCCGAGGGCGGCAAGTCGACCCTCGAAGTGAGCTTCGTCGATAACGACACCATGGGCGAGGACCAGCGCTTTGCCACCGTCAATGTCGAGATCAGCGGCAAGGAGTGGAAGAAATACACCGCCACCCTCACGTCGCCCCGCACCGAGGCCAAGGGTGCTCTCCGCATCTTCCTCATGGGCGACAAGGCCACGACCGACCTCGAGCACGTCTCCCTCTTCCCCACCGACACGTGGAAGGGCCGTGAGAACGGCATGCGCCGCGATTTGGCACAGGCCCTCTTCGACATGCACCCGGGCGTATTCCGCTTCCCTGGCGGCTGTATCGTCGAGGGTACCGACCTCGAGTCGCGCTACCAGTGGAAAAACTCCGTCGGGCCCGTTGAGAACCGTCCCCTGAACGAGAACCGATGGCACTACACCTTCGGCCATCGCTTCTATCCCGACTACTTCCAGTCCTACGGCCTCGGCTTCTTCGAGTTCTTCCAGCTCTGCGAGGACTTCGGCTGCGAGGCCCTGCCCGTCATCTCCTGCGGACTCGCCTGCCAGTTCCAGAACCCCGACCCGACCAAGCCCGGCGTACACGTGGCCCTCGACGACCTCGACAGCTACATTCAGGATGCCCTCGACCTCGTGGAGTTTGCCAACGGCCCCGTCACCTCCAAGTGGGGTAAGGTACGCGCCGACATGGGTCATCCCGAACCCTTCAACCTGAAGTACCTCGGTGTCGGCAACGAGCAGTGGGACTACGACGAAGCCCATGGTGGCTTCGGTCCTGTGTTTACCGAGCGTCTGAAGAAGTTCAACGCCGCCCTCCGCGCCAAATACCCCGACCTGAAGCTCATCGGCACCACTGGCCCGAACTCCGAAGGTTGGGATTTCGACCTGTTGCAGCCCCGCATGAAGGAACTGAAGGTCGATCTCTACGATGAGCATTATTATAGGAATGAAGAGTGGTTCCTCTCTCACGGTCTGCGCTACGACTCGTACGACCGCAAGGGTCCTCGTGTGTTTGCCGGCGAATACGCCTGCCACGGCAACGGCAAGAAGTGGAACCACTTCGAGACCTCCCTCTACGAGGCCGCCCATATGACGGGCATCGAGCGTAATGCCGACATCGTGCACATGGCGACCTATGCCCCCCTCTTCGCCCATGTTGAGGGCTGGCAGTGGCGTCCCGACGCTATCTGGTTCGACAACCTCCGCTCGTTCAAGTCCGTCAGTTATTACGTGCAGCAGCTCTTCGCCATGAACAAGGGCACCAACGTACTGTCGCTCACGATGGACAAGCAGCCCGT
>JAGCPV010000042.1 GCA_017965475.1 Prevotella sp. | reverse complement strand
CGGCCATCCCGGTTATCAGGCTGTCCACTATCCTGGCGGCTATGCCACGGAGTGGGGTTATGGCGACGAGGCTCCCTACAGTGAGGACTGTCTCTATCTGAATGTGTGGACGAAGGCTGCTGGTCAGGCTGATAAGAAACTCCCCGTAGCCCTCTGGATCCATGGTGGCGGCTATCGCGAAGGCTGGGGCACGGAGCCCGAGTTCGACGGTAAGGAATGGGCCCTGAAGGATGTGGTGCTCGTCACCATCAACTACCGTCTGGGCATCTTTGGTTTCATGCCTTATGGCGAACTCTCTGCCGAGAGTCCTCATGGTGTGTCTGGCAATTATGGTATCCTCGACCAGATCCAGTCGCTGAAGTGGATCAAGGAGAACATTGCCCAGTTTGGTGGTGATCCCGATAACGTGACCATCTTCGGACAGAGCGCCGGTGCCGGCAGCGTCCGTACGATCTGTGAGTCTCCGCTGGCCCGTGGTCTGTTCCACAAGGCCGTCATCATGAGCGGTGGTGGTCTGAACGTCCCCCCGAAGGAGGGCGAGGCTGCCAAGCCTGCAACCCCGATGAACAAGTTCTTCTCCTACAACCCCACGCTGAAGGAGGCTGAGGCAGAGACCAAGAAGGTGATGGACTGGGCTGGCCTGACTGATCTGGAGAAGTTGCGTAAGGCTTCCACGGAGATTCTCTATCCCATGTGCAATATCTATAACATGGTGAACAAGAGCGACCTCTATGTGATGGAGCGTCCCATCGTCGATGGTTATGTGTCACTGAAGAGCTTCGACGAGGCTGCCCGTGAGGGATCGATTGCCGACGTACCCTATATGATTGGTTACACCCTCAACGACCTGGGTGCTATGGGACCTGGCATCGCTGAGTTCTGTAAGGTTCGTGCTGAGAAGGGTGGTAAGGCCTGGGCCTATGAGTTTGCCCGTCCGTTGCCCGATGATGGCAAGCATCCCGAGGTGACGGAGCGCCTGAAGGGTGCCTTCCACTCCAGCGACCTCTGGTTTGTCTTCAAGAGCCTCGAACATTGCTGGCGCCCCTGGACACAGGGTGACTGGGATCTCGCAGAGAAGATGCTGACCGCTTGGACCAACTTCGCTAAGTACAGCGATCCTAACGGCGAGGACGGCAAGGCCCTCGGTTGGGAACCCTGCACGGCTGAGAATCCTCAGTTCATGCTCTTCAAGCTCGACGATAAGGATGCTGAGGCTTCCGCCATGGGTGAGCCCATCCTTCCCGAATAATTGAATCCTCTGATGTCGATTTAACCCGATGTTCTCAATAATAAGCGCGACTTTTACAAGCCGCGCTTATTTATTTCTTATATGTAGTTATTTGCAGAAGATATGAGTTTTCTGCTCATTTAAACATTTTTAAAAAGCAATTAATGGCTCCTTTAGTGGTTTATTCGTAATTTTGCAGCGCATAACTGAAACGAAGGCCTCATCGATGTTATTGACCAGGAAGATGTTATCTTGTATGATCCTGTTTATTAGTTGGATGCCGATAAACGCTCAGGTGGTCATCAACGAACTGATGCAGTCGAACATTGACTGTGTCATGGATGACTTGAATGAGTTTCCGGATTCTTGGGTAGAGTTGTATAATACAGGGACGTCTGCCGTCAATTTGGAGGACTACCGCTTGGGCAATAGTGATCAACCAGAGGAAGCCTGGCCTTTACCTGACGTGATGTTGGCGCCCCATCAGTATTGCCTCGTCTATTGTGATAAACAGGCTCAAAGGATGCATACCGACTTCCGCTTAGAGTCGGGTAAGGGTTGTGAGGTATGGCTCTTTAAAGGTTTTGAAGTTGCTGACAAAGTAGTGGATTTGCAGAAACAACCAGCACCTAACATTGCCTACGGACGTAAGACTGACGGTAGTGACGAATGGGGCTATCAGATGACGGCCACACCAAATGCGACTAATTGCGGTAAGACGACTGACAGGGTATTGGGCGATCCTGTATTCAGCGAACAAGGCCGGGTTATCACCAACGGTCAGTCGTTCTCATTAACCCTTTCCCTGCCAGAAGGAAGTCCGGAAGATGCAGAGATTTATATTACTACCGATGGTTCAGAACCAACGCTAAACAGTACCAAATACACGTCGCCCCTGACCATTGGCAATAACAGAGTGATCCGCGCCAGGTTGTTCTGCGAAGGCTGGCTTTCGCCGCGCTCGGTCACACATAGTTATATCTTCCATCCTCGCAAGATGGCATTTCCCATCATCAGTCTCACTACCGACAGCAAATATCTTGATGACAACCAAATAGGCATTTACGTGGAAGGCAGCTATAAGAGAGGAAAGTGTAATTACGAATTCAACTGGCGACGGCCTGTTAACATGGAGTTGTTTGAGAATGAGGGGCAACCAGGAGTCATCAACCAACTCTGTGAGACGCGTGTGGCAGGTGGAGCCTCCAGAGGAGCCAAACTGAAGTCGTTGGCTGTTTTTGCCCATAAGCGTTTTGGAAAGAAGCACTTCAAGTATGAATTCTTCCCCGATCAGAAGCCTGGCATCAAAGAGTTTAAGAGTATCATGCTTCGTAATTCGGGTAATGACTTCGACTACCTCTATATGCGCGATCCGATTGTCCAGCTCACGATGGCCAAGCATGTTGACCTCGACTGGCAAGCCTGGCAACCTGCCATCATTTATATCAACGGCACGTACAAAGGAATGCTCAACATCCGCGAGCGAAGCAACGAGGATAACATCTGGTCGAACTACCAGAAGTTGGAGGATATCGACATGGTGGAAAACTGGTGGAGCCTGAAGCAGGGCGACTGGGATAACTACAACCAACTGATGGCTTTCATCAAAGAAGATGGTCACACGATGGCGGAATATGACCAGTGGATAGATTGCAGTGAGTATGCCGATCTGATGCTGGCGAACCTTTACTTCAACAACTTCGACACACCAGGTAACAACTTGATGATGTGGAGGCCACGCACTGAGGGAGGTCGTTGGCGCTTCGTAGCCAAAGACATGGACTTCACCCTCGGGCTCTACGGTGTAGAACCGGATTACAAGATCATCGAATGGCTCTACAATCCCAATTTCGACCCCGATCATAACTGGGGAGCCAATAACGCAGACGCTACCCGTCTGTTCCGTCAGCTGATGAATGACGATGACTTCCGCTCTATGTTCATTGATCGTGCAGCTATCTATATGGGTGACTTCTTAAACGAAAAGGGCGTCAGAGCCATTTGGGATCCGATGTACGAGAGTTTTAAGGATGAGTTTGCTTACCACCGTCGCCTCTACATGCATAACCAATGGTGGCCCCGTAATTACGAAGAAGAACTCCGTGATGCCCGCAGCTGGCTTGCTCGTCGCACTAATCTGTTCTATCAGCAGTTAGGCGACTTCTACGGTTTGGGTTCGCCCATCACACTGACCATCAACAAGAATGTGGATACGGATATGGAACTGACATTCAACGGTATCCGCCTCTCCCAAAGCCAGTTCGATGGAAAGTTCTTCAAAGACAGGGAGGTGACCATTGAGGGAACGAGTCTTTCTGGTCATGAGATTACAGGATGGAATATCCTGACCATCTCGAGTAGTGGAGCCGTCATCCAACAGATGGAAGGTCAGCGCTGTTCGTTCACGATGCCGGCATGCAGTTCTTTGGCTGTGAATGCTATTCTGGATGGTGAGAATGGTATTGAAAGCATCGACAATAGCCATTGGTCGTGGTACAAGGATGGGCGTCATCTCTATCTTTGTGGCATCCCATCCGGCACCAGCATAAAACTCTATGACCTGCGAGGCATGCTCCTGCAAAGCATCGTGGCCGATGGTTCAGACATCACCATAGAACTAACAATTGAAAAGTTGCATATTCTGAAGATAGGCAACAAAACGATCAAACTATAAACAAAATAATTAGCGCGACACTGGTGATGGTGTCGCGCTATTATTTTCTTAAGTGTACCAAATCGACGGTAATTGTTTGGGGGTACTTGACTCGGTCAACTTGGTGTTGACCTTCATCTTCTCTTCCTTAATTTCGGTTCTAGTTGACATAAGCATTCCTCCTATTGATATCTAGTCGTCGCAAATATAGCAAATATTCCGTCAAATTGTTCCTTTGATGACCGTTTTTTATAGCACATTAACATATTAGAGCGGAATTCCGCATTTCCATTCACTTAATATCCAATGCTTTACATCACCTCCTACTGGGGCCAGGCCCCGATAGGAGGTGAGACCTGGCCCTTGTGTCGAAAAACTTAGTGTCGGGGCCTGTCCCCAGTAGGAGGTTTATCTGATGATGACCTTGCGGCCGTTTTGGATGTAGAGGCCCTTGGTGGGGGATGTAACGCGACGGCCTTGGAGGTTGAAGATCGTGTTACTGGTGGTCTCAGAGGATCTGGGTGTAAGGATAGCGGTATAGGTGCCCCAACCTGCGGAGAGGTCTTCGAGGGTGATAACGCGATTGTCGTTCATGCACTTTGTCCACTCCTCCTTGCTGGTCCTATCGACAAAACCACCGTCCCACGTCTGATACCAAGGCATCCACCATGACCAGACGGCATCCTCCTCGAACTCCTTGTCGATGTCGGGGATGGGACCGTTCTCCGAGAGGGCGATGATCTTCTTTCCCTCGGTGAGCGTCTTAAGTTGGTCGAAGGCGACGTAGTTGCTGGAGTAGTCGTAGGCATTGTTGTAGATATCGATGGAGATGACATCATAGTAAGCCTCACCAGGATTCCAATCCGCATCATCGGTGGAACAGGGGTTCCACACCCAGATCACGTTGTGCACACCCTTCACGCCGACCATCTCATCAACAATCAGCTGATAGAGTTTGACATAGTTGGCACCGCCATCGGTTCCCCACCAGAACCAACCACCACTGGCCTCATGGAGCGGACGGAAGATACAGGCGACACCAGCCTCCTGCAGTGCGAGGAAGTAGTCGGCCACCGTGTCGATATCCTTGATGATATTCTGATAGAGCTCTGACGAGGTGTCCCAAGAGCCGTCGGCATTCATAGCATCGGAGATCTTCATGGTACATGGTGTCTTGACCTGATTACCAGCGTAGAACTCACCCGTTGCACGGCTGGGATCACGCCAGTGCCAAGTGAAGGCAGGCAGACCACCACGACGGTAGAGATCCTTCGCCAGTTCGATGCACTTGTCCGTATAATCTTTGTACCAGCTGTTGGCCTCGTCCTTACCAGTGGCATTCATGAAGTCGAAGCCTACGAGGGCGGGGTATTTGCCCGAAGCCTGATACACGGCCTGTACGTCGGCATGTTGGGTGACGTCGCCATTGGCCGTCTCCATGTCACCCGTCATGACACCCGAGATGGTCTTCTTGCCAAAGTTCTCGTAGAGGAAGGTGTAGATGATCTTGGCGGCCTCGGAAGCGCTGGCATCGACTGGTGTCTGGGCGATGTCGAACTCCATGCCACTCTCGCTGCCGGCGATGGTGATGTAGTCGATGCGGAACCAGGTCCAGTTGGGCGTGATCTCGATCGTGTTGTCGCCCTCGTTCATGATGAAGGGCCCCGTGACGGCCTCGCCCGGACCTTCCACGGGCGTATTAAAGGTGCTTGCGCCACCATTGACGGAGAGGTTCACCACCTTGTCACCATAAAGACCGTCGTAGCCGACGGTGATGGTGTATTTCCCGCTTTCGGCAGCATGGAACGTGAAGGTGATCTTGGCATTACTCTCAGTGAGTTCGAGGGCCTGGCCACCTGAATACTTCTCTTCCTCGATGAGTTTACAATTCTCGTTGGATGCCTCTTCGGCTTCCAGTTTGGTCGCTGTCTGGGCGTTCGTCGTGACGAAACCGCATACAGACAGGAATGCGATAAGCAAAAGTTGTTTTTTCATTATGATATAGTAGTTGTTAGTACTTGCTGCAAAAGTATGAAAAAAGTGCTATAGCCCCATCGTCCACATCCATAAAAAACTTTAAATGAGCAGAATACGCACATGATTTGCAAATATCTGCAAATGCTTTGTGGGTTTTGTCTTTTTTCATTATCTTTGCAGCCAGATAAGAGCAGACCATGATGCAGAAGCAGACGGATGAGATTCTCGAAATGTTCCGACGCAACTTCCCCTACGTCAGCAGGGAGGAGCAGACCTTGATGGACATTATCCATCATGAGGGCAATGTGGTTTTCAGAAGATGTGAGCCCAAGGGCAGACTGATCGGATGTGCGATCGTCAACAGGAACACGATCCTGTTGCTGGTGGTTGACAGAGAATATAGGGGTCAGGGCATCGGCGACGGACTGTTGAAGGCTTGCGAGGAGGCAATCGGCAGAGAGGGTTATAAGAAGGTGGTGCTGGGCGTCGGCTTCGACTATCTCATGCCGGGTGTGCCAACCAGTAAGAGGTACGCCCCCAGCGTGCATGAGCATCTGGATCCGCGGGTGGATACAGTGGCATCAGACTTCTTTGAACGGCGGGGCTATCAGCACGCGTGGGGCGCATGTAACTGTTTCGACATGAAGATGTTGTTAGAGGTTTTTTGTCAAAACGACCATCAGATAGGCGATACCATCGGTGGTATCCTCTATCGGTGGGCCACCATCGATGATATGGAGGGTATCCTGCGTTGTGCAGATGATGCCTGTCAGTATCAAGATGAGAGTTTTTCCAGATATTACAGATGTGCCGACCTATACATCTCAGGACAACAGGAGCGAGTGCTGGTAGCCGTCAAAGACGGACAGATCGTCGGTAATCTGATCGTCTCTGCAGAGACGGAGGCCAAAGAAACAGGGACTGTCGGTTGTACCTGTGTGGCCACCAATGAGACGCACCAAGGGATCGCCACAAGGATGGTCATGATAGGCACCAGATATCTCAAGGATATCGGCTTGAAGAAAGCCAGTCTCTCTTATACCTACTCAGGTCTCGACATCCTATACGGAGCCTCCGGCTACGAGATCACCACTTACTACTTCATGGGTGAAAAACCTCTTACTGGGGACAGGCCCCGATAGGAGGTGAGACTTGTCCCCAGCGTCGAAAAACTTAGTGTCGGGGCCTGTCCCCAGTAAGAGGTTTTTCCTCGATGGACTGGAAGATGACGAAGAGGACGGGGACGATGAAGATCAGGGCGATGGTACCGACGACCATACCGCCGATGGTGCCCACGCCGAGGGAGTGGTTACCGTTGGCACCGACACCCGTGGCAAGGGCCAGTGGTAACAGTCCGAAGACCATCGTCAGTGAGGTCATCAGGATGGGTCGCAGACGGACGGCGGCAGCATCCAGTGCCGCCTCCACGATGCCCATACCCTGACGGCGGCGCGTCGTGGCATACTCCGTGAGCAGGATGGCCGTCTTCGAGAGCAGACCGATGAGCATGATCAGTCCCGTCTGCATGTAGATATTGTTCTCCAGTCCCCACAGATGGGCGAAGAGGAATGATCCAGCCAGTCCGAAGGGTACGCTGAAGATCACCGCCAACGGGATGAGCAGACTCTCGTACAGGGCGCATAGGATGAGGTAGATGAAAATGATACAGATGACGAAGACGAGGGCAGTAGTGTTCTGTGCCGAGGCCTCCTCACGTGTCATACCACCGAACTCATAACCGTAGCCTTCTGGCAGCACCTCGCTGGCCACCTCACGGATGGCGTCGATGGCCTGACCACTGCTGTAACCCTCGGCAGCCGTACCGCCTACCTGTATGCTGGGGAAGAGATTGAAGCGCGAGAGCGTCTCGGAGCCATAGACACGGGTCAGCGTGAGATACTGGCCGATGGGTGACATCTCACCGCTGGCGGTGCGCACGAAGATATTGTTGAGCGACTCTGTGTCGAGACGATACTCGGGTGAGGCCTGCACCATGACACGGTAGAGTTTGGTGAAGCGCACAAAGTTAGAGGCATAGTTACCACCGACATAGCCGCTGAGGGCGGAGAGCACCTCACTGGGCGACACCCCGCGACGCTTGCACAGGGCGGCATCGACTTCCACGCGGTACTGCGGATATTTCAGCGAGAAATTGGTATAGGCACGACTGATCTCAGGTCGTTCGTTCAGGGCCGCGATCATGCGCTCGGTATAGGAGAGAAGATCGGCGATGGTACCACCGTGCTTGTCCTGGATGTGGAGTTCGAAACCGTTGATGCGTCCGAAGCCCGGCAGCATGTTCTGCGTGTTCACCTGAATCTTCGCATTGGCGATGTCGGCAGTACGACGGTAGATCTCATCGACGATGCTCTGTACATCGTCACCCTTGCCCTTGCGCTCGCCCCATTTCTTCAGCTTCAGCGTGAAGTTACCATTCGACGAGGATTGCTCGAAACTGTTGCTGTTACCCGCGATGAGCGAGTAGATACGCAACTGCGGCAGATCCTTGATACGCTCCTCCACCTCTTTCAGGATATGATAGGTCTGCTGGAGACTACTGCCCGGTGAGGCCTGCACGTTGATAAACACGGTACCCATGTCCTCGTTGGGCACCAGTCCGGTCTTGGTGGTATGCATCATCCAACCGAGACCCGCGATGGCGAGGATGACCAGTGCCACTGCCAGTTTGTGCTTGCCGGTGAAACGGCTCACGACGTTCTTGTACTTATCCGACAGTGTCGTGAAGACGGCATTGAAACGTGCGTGGAAACGTGTCGGTGGTTGGTCGCGCATGATGATAGCACTCAGGGCAGGGGAGAGTGTCAGGGCGTTGAACAGTGAGATGGCGACGGCGATGGCCATTGTCAGTCCGAACTGCGTATAGAAGGTTCCCGTGACACCGCCGATGAAACAGACAGGCACAAAGACGGCCATGAACACGAGCGTCGTGGTGATCAGTGCCGACGTGATGCTGTGCATGGCCTGCTCGGTCAGCAGCTTCGCATCGTCGGTGCCGTCCCTAGCCTCTATTTTTGCCTGTACCGCTTCGACCACGACGATGGCATCATCGACCACGGTACCGATGACCAGCACGAGGGCGAAGAGCGTCAACATGTTCAGTGAGAAGCCGATGGCATAGATGACGGCCAGGGTGGCGATCAGTGACACGACGATGGCGATGGCGGGGATGACGGTGGCGCGCCAGCTGCCGAGAAACAGCCACACCACGAGGATCACCAGCACGAGGGCTTCGAGCAGCGTCTCCACCACACTGGCAATAGAGGCATCGAGGAAGTCCTTCTTCGACTCCAGATCCTCGATGACAATGCCTGGGGGCAGTGACTGACGGATCTCCTCCACCTCACGGTCGATCTGTTTGATGATCTCGTTGGCGTTGGAGCCGGCCACCTGGTTGATGCTGATGTTCACACCAGGACTGCCGTTGGTCTCACCGATGATATTGTAGTTCTGCGAACCCAGTTCCACACGGGCGATATCGCCGATGCGCAGCACATCACCGTCGGGCAGTGAACGGATGACCAGTTGTTCGTACTCCTGTTCCTCCTCATAGCGGCCACGGTATTTCAGCACATACTGGAAGGTGTTCTGACTCTCGGCACCCAGAGTTCCCGTCGCCACCTCCACGTTCTGTTCGTTGAGTACCTGGTTCACATCAGCGGGTGTCAGACCGTAGCGCGCCATCTTCAAAGGGTCGAGCCAGATGCGCATGGAGTAGTCGGCACCCATCACGTTGACCTCACCCACTCCGGGAATACGGCTCAGGCGCGGTTCGATATTGATCTTTGTATAGTTGGCGAGGAACGAGCGGTCGAAGGTCGAATCGGGACTATAGACGGCGATCTGCTTGATGTTTGAGGTCTGGCGCTTGCGCACGGTGAGACCGCTCTTCACGACATCACTCGGCAGACGTCCCTGTACGGTGGCGGCACGGTTCTGCACGTTCACCATCGCCATGTCGGGATCGGTGCCCTGACGGAAGAAGATACCGATGGAGGCGGTACCGTTGTTCGAGGCCGACGAGGTCATATACATCATACCCTCCACACCGTTGATGGCTTCTTCCAACGGCACGATGACGCTCTTTTGTACCGTCTCGGCATTGGCACCCGTGTAGCTGGCCATGATACGGACGGTAGGTGGTGCGATCTCCGGGAACTGCTCCAGGGCCAGTCGGCTCAGTCCGATCAGGCCGATGATCACCATCAGCACGGAGATCACCCCAGAGAGGATGGGTCTGTCTATGAATGTCCTGACGTTCATATCTCAATTCCGTCTTTGAGCAGGCCGGCACCCTCGGCGATGATGGTGTCACCCTCGTTGATGCCCTGTTCTACGATATACTCCTGACCATTGTTCTGCGGGAAGAGCGTGACAGCCGTGGCCTTCGTCTTGCCGTTGACAACCCGATAGACGAACATGCGGTTCTGCAGTTCGTAGGTGGCCTCCTGGGGGATGGTGATACACTGCTGGCGCTGTGTCGGCACGACCACCGTTGCACTGCCGCCGTTGTGCAGCAGATGACCACTGTTGGGGAAGGTGGCGCGCAATGTGACGGCTCCTGTCTGAGCATCGACGGTACCGCTGACGGCACTGATATGTCCCTTCTGGTCGTAGGCCTGTCCGTTGCTCAGGCGAAGACTGATGGGCGGGGCCTTAGCGATGAATGCGTCGATGGAGCCATACTGGCTGATGAGATCGAGCGTCTGGTTCTCACTGATACTGAAATAGACGTATATCTCTGAGTCGTCGGCCACCGTCACCAGCGGTTCGGTGATATTGCTGCCGACGAGTGATCCCACATGCCAAGGGATCATCGAGGCCACACCACTGACAGGGCTCTTTACTTCCGTATAACTCAGGTTATTGCGGGCGTTCACCTCCTGGGCCTTGGCCTGCTCCAGAGCTGCCTCGGCCTCCAACAACGCATTGCGCACGGTCTGTACCGAGACATCGCCCACCACATGTCCTTCCTGTAGTTTCATCTCGTTCTCGTAGTTCATCTTCGCCGTAGCCAACCGTGCCTCTGCACTCTTCCGTGCAGCCACGGCCACCTCCAGGGCAGCACGATAAGGCACTTGGTCGATGATGAACAGTGTCTGTCCCTTACGCACAGCTTCGCCCTCGCCAGTCAGGATCCGTGTGATACAGCCGGACACCTGCGGACGGATCTCCACGATCTGTCGGCCTGTGAGTCGGGCACTGTAATGACGTTCGAGTGTCATATCCTTACGGCTCACCACCATCGTCTTATATTTGGTCGCATCGTGCGCCTTGCGCTTTCCCTCGCCACACGACGAGATCAACAACAGGGCTGCAAGAGCGCCGATGAAATACATTTTCCCTCTCATAATGGTAGTTCTTTGTTAGGTTTGCTTAGAATTTGGGTACAAATATAGCAATATTTCCGAAATATTTCACAATTTTGGGTAGAAAATCACTGATGATTCACAGTTTTTTCCTATCTTTGCGTTGAATTTTATCTCGGGGCCAGGCCCCAGCACTAAGTTTTTCGACGCTGGGGACAGGTCTCAGCACAAAGTCAAACTAAATTATAATATGACAAAACTGGTAAAACGATGGATCTGGGCCGCCAGTCTGATCATAAGCGGTCTTTTGATGGTTTCCTGTTCGATAGATGATAATCCCGTGGGGCCTACGGAACAGTTGCAGGACGGTGAGTGGACAGGCAGTGGCGAGGGGCGCAGTGGAACGATTATCGTCAAGGTGACGGTAGAGAACCACGAGGTGACGAAGGTGACCGTTGTCAGCCAGTCGGAATCATCGTTTGCACAGGAGTCGATCAATACCATCTGTGAGCGAGCCGTGGGACGGACGGATGTGATGAGTGTGGAGGTGGATGGTGTCACTGGTGCCACGCTGACCTCCACGGGTGTCATTGATGCCATCAACATGGCACTCCAGGCGTCCATGGGTAAGCCGATTGGTGGGGACAAAATTTACAAGGACGGCACATGCGATATCGTCATCATCGGCGCTGGTGGTGCAGGGCTCTCGGCAGCGGTGGCTGCGGCAGAGACCAACGGCAGTCTGAAAATCATCGTGCTGGAGAAGCAGGGCATCATCGGCGGTAATACCAACAATTCCACGGGCGGCATCAATGCGGCAGAGACGGATATCCAGAAAGGTCTCGGCATCGAGGACAGCAAGAAGTTGTTCTACGATGACACGATGAAAGGCGGCAAATATGAAAATATCCCTTCGCTCGTTCAGAATTTCGTGGAGCATGCCCCTGTCACCATCTCATGGCTGACGGGACTTGGTGCCGATCTGAGCGACGTTGGACTGATGGGTGGCAGCAGCGTGAAGCGCACGCATCGTCCTCAGGGTGGCACGGCCATCGGTCCCCACCTGATGAAAGTGCTGAAGGAGGCCACATCCAGTAAGAATATCGAGATACGCACATCGAACAAGGTCTTAGACCTGCTCTCTGCTGTCGATGGCAGCGTGACGGGCGTGAAGGTGCAGAATGCCAACGGCAGTACGTATTCGCTCACGGCAAAGGCGGTGATCATCGCCACAGGCGGCTTTGGCGCCAATCTGGAGATGGTGACCAGTCTGCAACCCTCGCTCAAGGGTTTCGCCACGCTGAATCATCCAGGAGCCACGGGCGATGCCTTCGCTTGGGTGACGGCCATCGGAGGTGCGACCATCCAGATGGCGAACATCCAGATCCATCCGACGGCAGAGGCCACGAACCATATCCTCATTACCGAGGCAGTTCGCGGCAACGGTGCCATCTTAGTGAACCACGAGAGCAAGCGCTTCTGTAATGAGATGAATACACGTGACGTGGTCTCTGCAGCCATCCTTGCTCAGACAGATGGCGAAGCCTTCCTCGTTTTCGACCAGGGCGTACGCAAGTCGTTAGCATCCATCGAGACCTACGCCAACCAGCATCTGCTCATCGAGGGCACAACGGTTGCGGAACTCGCCGATGCCATTGGCATCCCTGCCGATGCTTTAGTAGAAACCCTGAACCGCTATAATGCCCAGCAGAAAGCAGGTGTTGACGAAGACTTTGGGCGCAGTACTACAGAGATGACCGCTGCTTTAGAGACGGCTCCCTACTATGCGATCTGCGTCACTCCAGCCATCCACCACACGATGGGTGGTCTGAGCGTGAACACAGAGACACAGGTGCTGCGAGCTGACGGCACACCCATCCCCGGGCTTTATGCAGCAGGTGAGGTGACAGGAGGTCTGCACGGTGCCAACCGCTTGGGTGGCAACGGTGTGGCCGACATCGTTGTCAATGGTCGTCTCGCGGGTCTGATAGCCAGCAAGAATCTGAAATAATCTTTACTTGCAGATTTCTTCAATCTCTTTGCGTTTCTTCTCCTTCGGCTCGTCTGCAGCATAACCGATAGGAATCAGCACGGCAGGCTCCTCATTGTCGGCGAGGGAGAATAGTTGTTTGCACTTCTCTGCATCGAAGTTGCAAACCCAGCAGGTGCCTAAGCCTTGTTCCGTAGCGGCCAGACACAGATGTTCCACGGCAATGGCAATGTCGATGTCGCCATGATGTTTGCCGTCCGAGCGCACCCACTCCTCATCGTGGAGGATGCTGCAGATGATGTACATCGGAGCCGTCGCGAACCACTCGCGGTTGTAGCACTCTTGCAGTTTCACCTTGTCGGCCTCGTTCTTGACCACACGGAACATCCAAGGCTGCTTGTTCACAGCCGACGGTGCAAAGCGGACACACGCCATCACGTACTCCAGCTTCTCCTGTTCCACACCCTTCTCCAGATAGCCCCTACAGCTATACCTCTGCTTCACTAAATCCAGAAATGCCATGTCCTTTTTCCTGTTTTATTGGGTTTGTTTATAAACTATCCTAAATGTGAGTGCAAATATAATCATTTATCCGTAATATTTTGTACCTTTGCCATCAGTTTTAAGTGTATTTAGGTATTAGATAGATATAACTAGACTTAGTAATGCAAGACCACTCTCTGAAACGACAGTTGAAAGTGTTGACCATTCCGGTGTTCATCGAGATGGCACTGGTGATGCTACTGGGTGCCGTCGATACGGTGATGCTGAGTCGCTACAGCGACAATAGTGTGGCAGCGGTGGGACTCGACAACCAGTTGATATCGCTCGTCTTTCTCGTCTATCAGTTTTTCTCGATGGGTGCCGCCATCCTCTGTGCACAGTATATCGGGGCGGGATTGCGAAAACGACTGGTGCAGGTGGTGGGCATGGCGCTGGTGGTGAACCTGATGCTCGGCATGACAGTCAGTGCGCTGCTCTTCTTCTATGCCGAGCAACTGCTGCAACTGATGGGCCTACGGCCTGAGTTGATGGGCGATGGACTGGTATATCTGCGATTGACAGGTGCACTGTCGTTCTTCCAGGCGCTGTCGCTCACGTTCTCTGCCTCGCTGCGCAGTGCCGACAAGGTGGTCTATCCGATGGTGGTGACGGGCATTGTCAATATACTGAACATTCTGGGTAACTATGCGCTGATCTTCGGACACTGGGGCTGTCCGCAACTGGGTGTCGAAGGTGCCGCCATTGCTACCGCCACCAGTCGGGCTGTCGCCATGGTGCTACTCTGTGCCATCCACTTCAAGGTACATATCCCGCGATTCCCATTACGCTACTTCCGTCCCATCCCCTGGCAGGAGTTGCGCAATCTGCTCTACATCGGCATCCCCGCCATGAGCGAGAACATCAGCTATTGTCTCTCACAGGTTGTCATTACCTACTTCATCAACCAGATCAGCAACGAGGCACTGGCCACGCGAACATACTGCCACAACATGATCATGTTTGTGTATCTCTTCTGCATCAGCATCACGCAGGGCGGTGATATTCTCGTGGGTCATCTCGTAGGCCAGCGGCGCCATCAGGCGGCCTACGTGCTGGGCAACTATTTCTTCCGCTGGTCGATGATCATCACGCTCACAGGCTCTGCGCTGCTCGCGCTGTCGGGTAAGACAATCCTCAGTGCCTTTACCGACAATCAGGAAATCATCACCATGGGCGTCTGGGTGCTCTTCATCGACTGGTTCTTGGAGATCGGGCGTACCTCGAACATCTTTGCCGTCGGAACGCTGCGGGCCACGGGCGACGCCATCTATCCCGTTATCATCGCCATCATCTTCAATTGGAGCATCGCCGTTGGCCTGAGCTATGTCATCGGCATACCACTGGGCTACGGTCTTGTAGGCATGTGGGTAGGCTTTGCCCTTGACGAGAACGTCCGTGGCATTATCCTCATGCGCCGTTGGCGATCAGGAAAGTGGAAGAACAAGGGATTCGTGGAGGAGACGAACGATCAGGTAAAAGACATGTGAATGATCTTCTCCAGATACTGGCGGTCTATATCATCGAAGGTGGCCAGCTGATCACTGTCAATGTCAAGGACTGCGATCACCTTACCGCTGCCATCGAACACAGGCACTACGATTTCAGAACGCGACGCGCTGCTACAGGCGATATGTCCTGGAAACTGTTCTACATCGGGCACGATGACTGTCTCTGCCCGTTGCCAGGCAGTGCCGCACACCCCCTTGCCGTAGGGGATGTGCATACATGCGACAGGCCCTTGGAAGGGACCAAGCACCAACTCGTCGCCCACTACCCGATAGAACCCCGTCCACCAGAATCCCATTGTCTGGTGGATGGCCGCAGCCACATTGCTCATCACAGCGATCAAGTCTTTCTCACCGTCAATCAGTGAGGCAATCTGGCTGACCAGTAGCTTATACTGTTCTTCTTTCATATCACATCATTGGCAACGACCTCTATCTCCACCAATGCGCCTTTGGGCAAGGTCTTCACGGCCACAGCAGAACGGGCGGGATATGGTTCTGAGAAGAATTCTGCATAGACGGTGTTCATGTCCGCAAAGTCAGCCATGTCGGCCATGAATACCGTTGTCTTTACCACATTGGCCATCGTCAGTCCTGCTTCCTGCAGGATGGCCTGAACGTTGGTCAGCGACTGGCGGGTCTGTTCCTTGATACCTCCCTCGACAAAGCTCCCTGTGGCTGGGTCGATGGGAATCTGGCCAGAAGTATATACGAGATTTCCCACTTTGATGGCCTGGCTGTACGGGCCGATGGCAGCCGGAGCCTTAGTTGTACTGATCACTTTCTTCATAAGTTCAAAATCCTATAGTATTCTACAAATTCAGGGACAAATATAGCGATATTTCTTTAATAATCGCTATATTTGCCCTCAGATTTAATATGTTTTGTGAAATGAAGATACCTATGCCTTGTGGTTGTAGTATCTGATCAGCAGGCCGACGCCGACGAATGCCACTAAGAATTCGAGGGCTACGATGATGATATAATGCATAATGGTTAGGTTTTTAAGGGGTTTACAGATTAGGTGAGACAGCACATATCCAGTTTTGGAGGTTCCATTCTGGTGTGCCGGCATAGAGCTGGTCACCCACGATGTGTGCGCCATTCTCTTTCAGCCTGTCGCAGAAGTCTTTGGCAGTAGGACTGTCGTTGTATTTGTTGCCCAAGGCGACAAGCACAGCGACGTTCTTGCCCGTGAGACTGGCCTGGCGGAAGGTCAGATACGCGTACTGCCAATGTGGTGACAGCAGCCCGTCGGCCTGAAATTCGACGGCAAGGACAAAACTCTGGCAGTTCTCGATCTGCCTGACATTCATACTCTGGACGCTGACGGCCTCAGCACCCAATTTGTCGGCTATCTCCTCAGCAATAGCCTGACAGCTGTCGTAAACCACGACAATTGATTCATGTTTCATAATCCCACAAAAAAATTGTTGCGCCTCACACCCTTACATCGAGAGCATTCGGCAGGTTTCCACGAAGGCTGGTCTTCAGACTTTCCTCCACCCCCAAGCGCCTTCTCGAGAATTCTCAATGGCGTTTATGCTTGGGAGCCATAATGGAGTTCACTGCTGCGGGACAGTCGGAGATTCTCACTCACATTCCCAATTAAGCACAGCTAAGTGCACCATCGTGGGCGACTCTTTTCAGAATCACGATGCAAAGATAGTGATTTTTTCTGAAAGTGAATACGTTTTTTCAGAAAAAAGTTTGTTATTCAAGGAAAAGAAGTATCTTTGTAGCCGATTATGATGACCACACTGATCATAGGACTGCTGATTCCACTGCTTGGCACGATGCTCGGCTCGGCCTTCGTGTTCTTCATGAAGGACGAGATGTCCGTGCGATTGCAGAAGTCGCTGCTGGGCTTTGCGTCGGGTGTGATGGTGGCAGCATCGGTATGGTCGTTGCTCATTCCTGCGATGGAGATGGGGGCAGACAGCGGCAAGTGGGCTGTGATGCCTGCTGCCATCGGCTTCCTGCTTGGTATGGGCTTCCTGTTGCTCATCGACGAACTGACGCCGCACCTGCATATTGGCACTGACAAGCCCGAGGGTATGCGCTCGCGTCTCTCGAAGACGGCCATGCTCGCCCTCGCTGTCACCATCCATAATCTGCCCGAAGGTATGGCCGTCGGTGTGGTGTTTGCAGGAGCCGACAGCGGCGCAACGAATATTTCTCTCGCCAGTGCTTTGGCCGTCGCTGTGGGTATCGCTATCCAGAATGTCCCGGAGGGAGCCATTATCTCCATGCCGATGCGGGCTGCTGGCAATAGTCGCTGGCGCTCGTTTCTGATCGGTTCCTTGAGCGGAGCCGTAGAACCCGTTGGAGCTGTGGCCGTCCTGTTGCTGGCCTCGTTGTTGATGCCCGTTCTCCCTTACATGCTCGCCTTTGCCGCAGGAGCCATGTTCTATGTGGTGGTTGAGGAACTGATCCCCGAAGCCTCCAGTGGTCAGCACTCCAATCTCAGTACTATCGGCTTTGCCGTCGGCTTTGTCCTGATGATGGTACTTGACGTGGTGATGGGATAAAGTGATGGACGTATATTTGTAAACAAACCAACCAATTCGAAGATGAAAAGACTGATTTTCTGCCTCATGGCAATGATGGGTGTGCTGACCCTTTCGGCACAAAGGACGGAGCAGCGAGAGCCATCAAGCTCGCTTGAATGGCCGAGTCGTGACGGAATTCGGCAAAGCCAAAGTGTTTATGATTTCACGGTGAAGGACGACTTAGGCAAGGATGTGTCACTCGCCGAGTACAAAGGTAAGGT